>NZ_JBHVYE010000042.1:0-51007 GCF_042881135.1 Streptomyces sp. NPDC058284 | reverse complement strand
AACGCTCGGCTGGGAAACCCCAGCCGAGCGCCTCGCTAAGCTCCTGGCAACAGCCAGTTGATCACCGTGTTGCGACGACCCCTTGAATTCGCCATCCGGTGGGGGCCCATTCGCGTCACGTCACACCACTTGGTGCAGCCACCGCACGGGCGCGCCCTCGCCCGCGTACCTGAAGGGCTCGAGCTCGTCGTCCCAGGGCTTGCCCAGCAGCTTGGCCAGCTCGGCCGCCAGGTCGCTCTCGCCGCGCTGCGAGCGGGCGAGCGCGGCGCGCAACCGGTCCTCGGGGATCAGGATGTCGCCGTGGATGCCGGTGACGGCGTGGTAGATGCCGAGCTCGGGCGTGGCGCTGTAGCGCTCGCCCTCGGCGCTCGCGCAGGGCTCCGCCGTGACCTCGAAGCGCAGCAGGTCCCAGCCGCGCAGGGCGGAGGCAAGCTTGGACGCGGTGCCCACCGAGCCCTGCCAGGAGAATTCGGATCTCCAGGTGCCCGGCGCCGCGGGCTGCCTGATCCAGTCGAGGCTCACGCGCGCGCCGAGCACGCCCGCGACGGCCCACTCGACGTGTGGGCACAGCGCGCGCGGAGCGGAGTGCACGTACAGAACTCCACGTGTCGTCACCGGGACCTCCAGTGTGGGTCGAGGTTCGCCTTCCCCGGCGGCCTCGCGCCCGTGCCGAGCAGTTTTCCCAAATACTAGATAAAACTGGGAAAAGGGGACAGATGTGACGTGATGTAATTTAGCGGAACCACTGCAGCGGGGCGCCACCGGGTGGGCCACCCGCCCTGTCGCTGCCGTGACAGCGGCGGCCCGGCGGCTACGGGCCGAGGCTACCGTGCGGCGGCGCAAGGAGTGTGACGTACCGTCGGTCCGAAGGCCAGGAAACTCCGACCTTTCACCCGGCGGGGCGCAACCCCGGCCGCACGCATGACGTCACGTTGAACGACAGAGGGGAGCAGGGGATGCGGATCCGCAGGCACCGCTCGCGCGCCGGGGTCGCTATGGCGACGGCGGCCCTTCTGTGCGGCGGGGCGCTCACCGCGTGCGACGCGCAGGGCGACAACTCCTCGGCGCCGGGCGGGCCACCGGCCCACGGCAAGCCGTCCCCCACGCCTACGCCCGTCTGGGACACCTCGCCCCGCTCCCTTGCCGCCGTCGGCGACTCCATCACCCGCGGCTTCGACGCCTGCTCGGTGCTCTCCGACTGCCCCGAGGCGTCCTGGGCGACCGGGACCGACGGCGAGGTCAACAGCCTGGCGACGCGGCTGCTCGGGAAGGGGCGGGCCGCCTCGCACAGTTGGAACCACGCGAAGACCGGGGCGCGCATGGCGGATCTCGCCGGCCAGATCGAGCAGGCCGCCGCCGAGCGCCCCGAACTGGTGACGGTGATGACGGGCGCCAACGACGCCTGCCGCCCCTCGGCCGCCTCGATGACCCCGGTCGCGCAGTTCCGCGCCGACTTCGAGGACGCGATGCGCACGCTCCGCCGCGAGCTGCCGAAGGCGCAGGTGTACGTGGCGTCCGTGCCGGATCTCAAGAGGCTCTGGTCCCAGGGGCGGGCCAATCCGCTGGGCAAGCAGGTGTGGAAGCTGGGCATCTGCGCCTCGATGCTGGCCGACCCGGACGACCTCAACGCCAGGGCGACGCAGCGGCGCGCCACGGTGCGGGATCGCGTGGTCGCGTACAACAAGGTCCTCGAAGAGGTGTGCGACAAGGACCGGCGTTGCCGTTACGACGGCGGGGCGGTCTTCGACTACCGCTTCGACGGTGACCAGTTGAGCCACTGGGACTGGTTCCACCCCAGCAAGAACGGGCAGTCGCGGCTGGCCGAGCTCGCCTATCGACAGGTGACGTCGCGCAAGCGGGTGGCTTGAGCAGGCTGCTTGAGCGGGTGGCTTAACGGCGGTGGTCCTACCTGGGCGGGGCGACGGCGGCGACGACCTCGACCTCGACCAGCGCCCGCGGCGGGACGAGCCGTGAGACCGCGACGGTGGTGCTGGTGGGTGGGGTCCCGGTGAGGAACTCCTTGCGGACGGCCGCGTAGTCGGCGAAGCCGTCCATGTCGGTGAGGAACGTACGGATGTTGATGATGTCGTCGAGTCCCGCGCCGTGCGCCTTGAGCAGACGCTTCAGGGTGTCGAAGACGCCGCGGGTCTGGGCGGCCATGCCGTCGCCCTCGGCACACTGGCCCGAGACGTACAACAGCACGCCGCCGTCGGCGTGTTCGAGGCGGGCGACCTGTGAGTAGGGGCCGAAGGGCTGCGGGGCGGAGGCGGGGTTGTCGATGGTGATCCGCATCGGGCGGGCGTGGCGGGTGCGGATGTGGGTGACGGCGCGGGCGACGTCCTCGTGGACGACGTCGGGGTCTGCGGCAGCTGCCTCGAAGTGGCCCAACACCGCTTCCATCATCGGAAGTCGAGCCGACTCCGTGGCGAGGGTGATGTCCTTGACGGCGAGATCGCTGCCGAAGTGCACGCCGGTCGCGAAGGCGCGGGCGACGGCGCCGCCGAGCGGCCCCGCGGCGAGGGCGTCCTTGGCGGTGGCCTCGTCGAGGCCGAGCGCGTCGGCGAGTTTCATGGCCTCGGCGACCAGGCCCACACCGCCGATGACGGCGGTGTTCACGACGAGCTTGAGCGCGGCGCCGGAGCCGAGGGCGCCGGTGCGGGTGACGGGCCCGAAGCGGGCGAGTACGTGCTCGACGCCAGCCGCGTCGCCACCCGCGAGGATGCCGAGCCGCCCCTCGGCGGCCTTGTCGGTACTGCCCATGACGGGGGCGTCGACGAGGGTGACACCGGCGGGGACGCGGCCCGCCAACTCCCTTACGACATCGGGCCCGACGGTCGACATCTCCACCCAGTACGCGCCGGGGCGCAGCGCGGGGACGACGGCGTCGGCGACCGTGCGCACGGCGTCGGGGCCTGCGAGCATCGTGATGACGACGTCGGCCTCGCGCACGGCGTCGGCGGGGCTCGCGGCGGCCTCGGCACCCGTCGCGACGAGCGGTCCGGCCTTCTCCGGGGTGCGGTTCCAAACCTTCAACGGGTGTCCTGCGGCGAGCAGTTGACGCGCCATTGGTTCGCCCATGCGGCCGAGTCCGAGGAATGCGATCTTTTCCATGCCGCCGACGCTAGGCCCGGACACGGGATGCGACAAGCGAATGTCTAGCATGCGAGCCATGCCGAACCCGCATGCCGCACGGAGAGCGGACGCGCCGCCGCACTCGCCGCCACCCTCGCCGTCACCCCTGTCGCCATCCCCGCCATCCCCGCCATCCTCACCGCCGGAGCTGTCGACCGTCTGGCTGCGGACCTTCGTCGAGGTGACCCGGCACGGGTCGTTCACGGTGGCCGCGCGGGAGCTGGGCTGGACGCAGTCCGCCGTGTCCCGGCAGGTCTCCGCTCTCGAGTCGGCGCTGGGCGGGGCGCCGCTCTTCGACAGGCTGCCACGCGGGGTGCGTCCGACCGCGCAGGGGCGGGCGCTGCTCCCGCACGCGCACGAGATCCTGAACCGACTGAGCTCCATGGGCCGGGAGTTGGCGGCACTGCGGGAGGCAGCGGGCGGACCGCTGCGGGTCGGGGCGTTCGCGACGGCGGACGCGGGGCTCGTGCCCCGGGCGATCGCGGCCTTCCGCACCCGCCACCCCCAGGTGACCCTGACCCGCGAGGAGGGCCTGACGGCCGATCTCCTCGCCCGCCTCGCGGAGGGCGAGCTCGACCTGGCGGTGGTGTCGACGACGGGTGGCGCACTGCCCGGCGAGGCGTACGAGCTGCACCACCTGCTCGACGAGGCGCTGTACGTCGCGCTGCCCGCGGGCCACGCGCTGGCGGCCGAGCCGGAGCTGCGCCTGAGCCGGCTCGCCGCCGAACCGTGGATAGCGGGCGGTCCCGGCGGCGAGGGAACCCTCCTCGGCCCGGCACTCCGCCACGGCTTCCGGCCCCGCGTCGCACACGTCGTCGCGGAGTGGACCGCGAAACAGGGCTACGTGGCGGCGGGCCTCGGCGTCACCCTCGTACCGGCGCTCGCGGCGGAGGGCGTACGGCCGGACATCGCGCTGGTTCCCGTACGGGACGAGGGCCTGCCAAGCCGGACGGTGTACGCGGCGACGGCGCGGGGCCTGACTCCGGCACCGGCGACGAGCCCGTTCCTGCGGGCGCTCAGGGAGGCGGCGCGGGGGTCGCTCGGTCCACGCGGACGTGGAGGTGCCCCTCTCCCGGGTAGTCGGGCGGGAAGGGCGGCAGTACGGAGTGCATGACGTAGCCGCACTTCTGGGCGACGCGGCAGGAACCGCGGTTGGCGGCGGCGTGGAGAAGTTCGAGGCGGCCGGGCGGCAGCGCGCGTCGCGTGGCGAACGCCCAGCGGGAGACCGCTTCCAGGGCGCGCGGGGCCACGCCCTTGCCGCGGGCCTCGGGCACGGTCCAGTACCCCACCTCCGAGGCGGCACCGGACCGCGAACCGTACGGCCGCACCTTGAGCGTCACGTGTCCCAGGAGGCGGTCGGCCCCGGCTACCGGTCCGGCATCGGCATCGGCATCGGCATCGATCACAGCGAAGCTGAAGCGGGTGCCGTCGGCCCACGCCTCGCTCTGCGCGTCGATCCAGCGGCGCGCCTCGGTCGCGTTCGTCAGGTCCGTCACGAGCCAGCGGCGCATGACCGGGTCGCGGTGGGCCGCGAGGAGGGCGGGGGCGTCACGGGGGTGCCATGGGCGGAGGGTCAACCCCGGTGCGGTCGGGCCGGGTTGGGCTACCGGCGTCTCGACCTCGGCCTCGGTCACAGTCTCGGTCTCGGTCACCTGGCCTCTTCCCCCTGTCCGTCACGCGCACGCGCTGTTCGCGCGCTTCTCGGGCCCGACCCTACGTAACGGATCGAGCGAAGGGCACCGCCTCGCCTCAGTCGTCGCGGTGCGCCTTCGGCAGTTGCTGGGTCGCGCAGTGGATGCCGCCGCCGCCCTCGCCGAGGGTGTCCACCGGGAGCTGGGTGACCCGTCGGCCCGGGTAGAGGTCCCGCACGATCGACGCCGCCGCGTCGTCCGCCTTGCGGTCGCCGAAGCGGGGCATGATCACGCCGCCGTTGACGACGTAGTAGTTCACGTAGGTCGCGAGGAAGCCGTCGCCGCGGCGGCCGATGTCGACCGGTTCCGGCAGGGAGACGGTCTCGAGGCGCTTGCCGCGGGCGTCCGTCGCCCCGGCCAGGGCCGCGCGCGCCTGGGCGTACGCCTTGGACCAGACATCCTCCGGCGCCGTCGGAGCCGGGGTGCTCAGGAGGACCACGCCGGGTTCGGTGAACCGGGCCAGCGCGTCGATGTGGCAGTCCGTGATGTCCTCGCCCCGGACACCGGCCACCCAGAGGACCTTGGTCACCCCGAACAGGCTCTTGAGCGCGCGCTCGATGTCGGCGCGGGACCTGCCTCGGTTGCGGTTGCCGTTGACCAGCGAGCTCTCGGTCGCCAGCAGGGTGCCCGCCCCGTCGGTCTCGATCGCGCCGCCCTCGCCGACGAGGGGCGCCTCGATCCTGGCGATGCGCCGGTCGGCGAGGACCGTCCGCGCCACCTTCCCGTCGCGGCCGTGCTCCTGCTTGCCGCCCCAGCCGTTGAAGTTGAGGTCGACGCCCGCGATGCCGTCCGGGCCGAGGACGAAGCTCGGGCCGGTGTCCCGCATCCACAGGTCGTCCACCGGCACCGGCACGACCGTCACGCCCGAGCCGCAGGCGCGCCGGGCCGCCGCCACGTCCCGCTCGTTCGCCAGCAGGGTCACCGGCTCGAACTCGGCGATCGTCCGGGCGATCCGCGCGATGTCCTGCCGCACGGCGTGCACGTCGGACTTCCAGATGCGGCGGCTCGGCCAGGACATGTACGTCAGCTCGTGCGGCGCCGCCTCCTCCGGCATGCGGCGGCGGCCGTCGGGGGTGGCTGTGGGGGCGGTGCGCCCGGCACGTTCCCGGTCCCCGTCCTGGCCCCGGCCGCCCCGCTTCTGTCCCTGCTCGCCGCCGCAGCCGCTCAGCGTCCCGCCGAGGGCGGCGAGGGCCCCGGCCCCCATCCCCGCCCGCACGACCCGACGCCTGGTCATCCGCCCGAACGACATGATCGATTCCCCCTGACTGAAAATTTGGTCAGGACGAGCCTACGGCATGGGTGTCCCGCGAGGGCTTGAGGCATGATCGGGCACCGGAGAGAGTCGACAGCCAGCCCTCAAAGGCGGCGGAGCAGTGGAGTACGCGATGCCGGACAGGCCCACCCAGATCCTCGAAGCCGCCGCCCGGCTCATCGCCCGCCGTGGCGTGCGCGGGCTGCGCGTCGAGGAAGTGTCCGCGGAGGCCGGCGTCTCGACCGCCCTGATCTACTACCACTTCAAGGACCGCGCCGGGCTGCTCCGCCGCACGCTGGAGTTCATCAGCCGTCGGGCGATCCGCTACACCGACCCCGCCCTGGACGCCTCCCCGGACGACGCCCCCCGCGCCCGCCTCACCGGCCTGCTGCTCCTCGAACTCCAGGACACCCCGCACGTACGGGAGAACAGCGCGGCCTGGGGCGAGCTGCGCGCCACCGCGGTCTTCGACCCGGAGCTGCGGGAGCAGCTGGCCACCGCGACCCGGGAGTGGGTCGACGACCTCGCGCACCTGGTGCGGCGGTCCTGCGACGCCGGGCAGGCCGGGCCCGGGGTCGACGCCGAGGCGGCGGCCGAGCGGCTCAGCGCGCTGGTCGAGGGGCTGAGCGAGCGGTGGCTGAGCGGCACGCTGCCGCTCGACCGGGCGCACGAGCTGCTCCGCGGGGCCGTCGCTCTTGAGCTGCGGCGGCCCTGACCCGACCGCCTCGACGCCGGGGCGCTCAGGCGAAGAAGGCGTTCATCCCGGGCACGTCGGAGAGATAGGTCTCGATGCTCGCGATCCTGCCGTCCCGGAGTCTGCAGACCGTGGCCAGGTACTCATCGAGGACGGCGTCCTCCCGGCGTGCGGTGTTGTGCAGGGAGAGTGCCATGTTCTCCCTGCTGACCAGGATGTGCAGCAGCTCGAAGTTCAGGCCGTACGAAGCGATCCGCCGAGCGCGTTCCACCACGGCGTCGGCGCCGTCGGCCGTGCCGGAGATGGTGTTGTCGCCGGGAAGGGTCCAGGTGGCGTCGTCGTGCAGCAGGGCCCGGATGGCGTCCCAGTCGCCCGAGACGAGGGCCCGGTGGAAGCTGCGTCCGAGGGCGAGGGCGGATTCGTCGGTGGACATGGTGATCCCTTCGGAAGACGCTGAAGCGGTGATCCCACTAAAGCGGTGATCTGCGCGTTAGTGCGACTCTAGACCACTCCGGCCCCTAAGGCGCAAGTCTTTGCTTTAGAGCCTGTGTCATATCCCCGGTCGGATCAGTGGGCGTCGTCTGGTGCGTGCGATCGCAAGGCGCCGGGAAGTCCTTGTAGCGGAGCTACTAGGGCTTTTCGGCAACGCGGCGAGCGTGCGTGCCAGGCGGCGACAACCCGGCCGGGGATATGACACAGGCTCTTAAGGTGGAGGGGTGAACACTGACGTACCGGCGAGGCGGCCCGGAGGCCGCAGCAGCCGCGTCCGTGCCGCCGTCCACAGCGCCGCGATCGCGCTGGTGGGCGAGCGCGGTGCCGACCAGGTGACGCTGCCCGCGGTGGCCCAGCGCGCGGGGGTCAACCCCAGCACCCTCTACCGGCGCTGGGGCACGCTCGCCGCGCTCCTTGCCGACGTCGCCGAGCACCGCGGCGAGGCCGGTGCGCCCCCGCTCCTCGGCGATCTGCGCACCGACCTGGAGAACCAGGCGATCTGGACCCTGACGGAGCTCTCCCGGCCCGGCGGCATCGCGTTCTTCCGCGCCGAGGTCGCGCCCGACGTCGACGAGCGGCACGACGGCCTGCGCGAGTGCCTGCGCCGGGTCACCGAGCGCTTCGGGCCTGTCCTCGACACGGCGCGCGAGCGTGGCGAGGCACCCCCGTCCCTGGAGCGGGTCCTGGACCGGATCGTCGCGCCGCTCTACTTCCGGGTGGTCTTCTCGATACCCGGTACGGACGAGGCATACGTCCGCGACCTTGTCGCGGAGCTCATCGAGCAGCCCTAGATTGAGCCCGGCCCCGATCCGCCCCTCGCGGCGGCGGCCTGCGCCGCCCCGCGCCCCGACGCCCGGCACGCCCTGCCGCCGACGACGCCACGTGGGCGCGCGGCCGGGGCTGGGCGCTCACGGTCGCCCTCGCCGAACTCGCGTACTACCGGGAGACGAACCCCGTGATGGCCGGTATCGCGAGCCGCGTTCTCGGCCATCCGACGGCGGAGTCATCACCATCCGACGGCGGTGGAGGGCGCGGCCGGGCAGTCGGTCCGGCCGCGCGCGACGACGACGCGCCGCTCACCCGGTGCTCAGCAGGAGCTGGACCGCAAGGCCCGTGATCAGCGCGCTCGACGTGAGCGCCGTGAGCAGACGGCCCCGGTGGCCCGTCAGCGCCCGGCCCAGCAGCGCCCCACCACCTGCGAGGAGCAGCTGCCAGCTCGCCGAGGCAGCAAAGGCGGCCAGCGCGAACACCGTCTGCTCCAGGTGCGTCAGCGTGGCGGTGGCCGGGCTGCCGAGGACGAGTGCGGCGAAGTAGATCATTGTGGCGGGGTTCAGGAGAGTGAGCCCGAGCAGGGCGGTGTAGGCACGGGCGGGGCCGAGGGGGGTGCCGGTCCTCGCGGTGGCCGCGTCGCGCGCGCGGTACCGGCGGACCGCCGTCGCCGCGCCCCGCGCCGCCAGTACGACGAGCACCAGGACCGAGGCCCACCTCAAGGGCGTCATGACCGGCTCGACGACGCCGGTCAGCGAGGCGCCGCCGACCGCGGCGAGCAGGGCGTACAGGCCGTCGGCGGTGGCGACTCCCAGGGCGGCGTGGGCTCCGGTCCACAGGGACGTGCGGGCGGTCAGCGCCACGAGGTGGGTCGCGACTCCGCCGACCGGCATGGCGATGCCGTACCCGGCGAGAAGCCCCGCGACCAGGACCTCGCTCACGCGTACGCGCGAATCGGCCTCCATGACCGCTGCCGGCCGGCCTGCTGCCCGCTCCGTGCCGGACGAGCGGCAAAGGGGCGCGGGGGCGGGGTGGCGGCAGTCCGGAGCGTGTTCATGAGCCGAGCGTGCCGGGAGGCGAGCGGTAGCGGCAACCGAATTCCCACGGTGCGCCGCACGCAGGATGGGGTCGCGGACTGTCTGTCGCCGACTTGGCCGACCCTGCCGCTCGCCGGATCACTCCGCGTACCGCGCCGACCGGAACACGCCCACCTGTGGCCAGTCCGATCCCCCCGTCTACGCCCTCAACCCGTCCTCGTACCGCCGCAAGATCTCGCGTGCCGTGCCCGGTGTCTGGTGGCCCACCAGCACCTGGGCCGTGAGGCCCTCCGTCAGGGCCAGCAAGGTGGCGGCCTCGGCGGCCGGGGTGAAGCCGGGGCGGAAGTCGCCGGTCTCCTGGCCGTAACCGAGCAGCCAGGCGACGAGTTCGTGCGACTTCGCGTACGTCTCGCGCAGCACCGCCGCCAGTCGCTCGCTCACCGCCGCGTGCGCGACGAAGGCGCCCCAGACCTGCGCCTCCGTCCTGTCCTCCGGCTCGACGAGGGCAAGCGCCGACAGCGTGCGGTGGAGCAGGGTCACGGCCGATCGCGGGGTGCCCGACGCCTCGATGCGGGCCTTCGCCCGGTCGCCGATCCGCTGTGAGATGCCCTCCAGCGCGAAGAGCAGCATCTCCTCCTTGGTGCGGAAGCAGCGCTGGACCGCGCCCATCGACACCCCCGCCTCCGCCGCGACGTCGCGGAGGCTGACCGACTCCATCCCGGAGCGGGCGATCAGGGCGCAGACCGCTTCGGCGATGCGGCTGCGGCGGTCCTCGTAGTCGACCTGTCTGGGCACGGGCGGATGCCTTTCGTCGGGGCGCCGGGCGGGCCGGATCTTTTCGATGCGGTTGCATCGTATCCCGTCTCCGGGCATGATCTGATGCGACCGCATCGGAACGAGTGGCGCCGCGCCGTCGTGGTACGCGAGGCGCCGCATTCGGGGAGACATACGCATGGCGATCAGGACCGGGCAGAACAAGGCCGGACAGGGCGAGGCCGGACAGAACGGGCAGGGCAAGAAGTCGTCCGTGGGGATGCTGACCCTCTTCGGCTTCATCCTGCTCATCCAGGGGTTCGGCTCCGCGATCACGGAGGCCGGCTGGGACACCGGCTTCGGCGTCTCCGCCGTGCTGCGCGAGGCCGGTGCCCCGGCCTGGACGGACCTGGTGGTCGGCGCGCTCGGCTGCGCGCTGCTCGCGGCGGCGGCCCGCGCCCGACTGCTGCGGAAGACGCGGTAGGCGCCCGCCACCGCGCGGCACCGCACCGCCTCGGGTCACGATCCAGCCCTCACCCCTCCCGTCCCGCAGACCCGATCTGGCCCTCACCCCTCCCGCCCCGCGATACTTCCGCCACCCCACCGCTTACGGAAGGACTCGCGTGCTCTCTCGACTTGGCGCTCTCGGCGTCGCCGCTCTCCTCGCCGGGCTCGCCACCCCGGCCCCCGCCTCCGCCGCCCCGGCCGGGCGTGCGGCCCCCACCGCCGAGGAGGCGCGGCTCGACCGCGCCGCCCCGCAGGAGATCCTTCGGCGCAGCGGATTCGACTCCGTGGCCCCGGATCTCGCGCGTGCGCTCGGCGCCTCCCACTCCTACGGCCAGGCACGGCGACTCGTCGCCCGCGAGGGCAGGTCGCTGTGGCGGCGGGCCGTCGGCCGGGCGCAGGGGCACGGGCCCGCCGGGTCCTCCGGGGCGGCCCTCAGCCGGGACGACGACCGGCCGCTGTACTGGGCGCGGCTCGGCATGACGCGGGAGCTGCGGACGTGGCAGCCTGCGCGCTTCTCCCTCACGGACACCCGACGAGCCCGGCTCATAGGCGAGTTGGAGCGGACCTCCCGCGGCCAGGACTCCGTCGACTATCGCGGCGACAGCAGCGACAACAGCAGCCTCTCCCCCACCCGCCACAAGCACATCAAACGCATCCTCGTCACCGGCTTCGACCCCTTCACCCTCGACCGTGACGTCCGTATCAGCAATCCGTCCGGCGCCACCGCCCTCGCCCTGGACGGCACCACGATCCGGACCCCCGACGGGCCCGCGCGCATCGAGGCCGTCGTCTTCCCGGTCCGCTGGCAGGACTTCGCCGACGGCGCCGTGGAGCGGGCGCTGCGGCCGCACCTGCCGCGCGTCGACCTCTTCACCACCATCAGCCAGGGACGCGTCGGCCGGTTCGACATCGAGCGGACCAACGGTGCCTGGCGCGGCGGCTTCGCCGACAACGACAACGTGTCGCGCACGGAGACCATCCCGGTGACCGATCCCGGCTCGCAGCCCCAGTGGACGTCGACGACCCTCCCGTACAAGAAGATCGCGGACGCGCGGACAGGCCGCTTCCCCGTGTACGACAACACGTCCGTGACCGAGATCCCGGCGGGCGGCACCGAGCCCGTGGTCCGGCCCGGCGGGCCCACCGAGGGGTCGACGGCGCGCGCGGGCGGCGGCGGGGACTACCTGTCGAACGAGATCGGCTACCGCGCGACGCTGCTGCGGGACCGGCTCGGGCTGCACGACCGACTGCCCGGCGGCCATGTGCACACGCCGGTGCTGCAGTTCGGCGCGGGCAACACGGATCCGGCGACGGGTGACGTCACCGATCCCGAGTTCGTGCGGAACCGGCTCGACATCATCGCTCAGGTGCGGGGGATCCTCCGGGTGGCCGCGTCGTCGTCCTGACCGGCGGCCGGACCGCCACCGGCGCCGGCCCCTGAACGACTGCCGCCGCCGTCGCCGTCGTCGCCGCCACCCGACGCGTTCTCGCCGAGCAGGTCGCGGGCCATCAGCGTCGCCCCCGCGACCGCGCCCGGCATCAGGAACACCGCGACGAACGGCACCATGAAGGCGACGGCGAGCGGCGCGCCGAAGCCCCAGGCCAGCCGCTTGCGGGAGCGCAGCAGGGTGAGCCGTTCGCGCAGTTCCACGCCGCGGCGCTGCAGGGCGACGGCGGTGAGCTCCTCCACCAGGAAGAACCCGGTCACGCAGAAGCCGATCACCGGGACCACGGTCTGGCCCGCGACCGGCACGAAGCCGAGCGCGAAGAGCAGCACGCCCCAGAGCACCGCCCGCACCAGGATGCGGAGGCTGTCCCTGGCGGAGATCCACAGGTCCCGCCAGAGCGGCAGCCCGGACTCCGGTGCGTGACCGCCCTCGGCGATGTCGACCTGCTCGGAGAGCGACTCGTAGAACGGCTCACCGATGAGCAGCGTCACGGCGGTGAAGGTGAGGACGGAGAGCAGCAGCGCGAGGGCGAAGAGCAGGGCCGTGAGGAAGCCGCGGAAGATGCCGAGCCAGGGCGAGGACCAGTCGTCGGCGAACGGCGTGGCCCAGCCGACGAGATCGGCGCCCCACAGGGCGAGAGCGACGAGCGCAGCCGCGTAGAGGACGAGGGTGATGAGGCCGGGCAGCAGTCCCCATCCGTACTGCCGGCCGTGCCGGGCGACCCAGCGCTGCCCCTTCACCAAGTAGCCGAAGCCCACACCCAGATCGCGCATGCGGCACACCTTAGCCGCAGGTGGGCGGCGGTCTGCGTGGGGTGGCGGCGGCTCTGTCACAGGCGGGGCACAAGGCCCTCTTGTTGCGGGGGAGTTGAGCCGGTAAGACCTCGCATACCGATCCCCCGGAGGTACGTATGGGTATATCCCGGCCGTCGAGCACCGTATCGCTCACCACCGCCGTCACCGCCATCACCGCCGTCACCGCGGGCGCCCTGGTCCTCACCGCGCTCGCCCCGGGCAGCGCGGTTGCCGGTCCGACGCCGCGTCCGGTCGTCCGTGAGGGCTCACCGACCGGCGCCGAACGGGCCGCCGACGCCCCGGCGGAAGCCGCCGAACGCGCCCTCGCCGATACGCGGTCCCCCGGCCCCGGCAGCAACGGGCCCGGGACCGACGAGATCGGCAGCGACAAGCTCGGCAGCGACAACGGCCGCGGCTACCCGCGCGAGCGGAGGCTCACCGCGCCCCCGGAGAACCCGGCCGACAAATCGATAAAACTGGGGCTCACGCCGTACCACGGCATAGCCCCGAAGCTGAACGCCCTGCAACGCATCGGCGACCGCGTCAGCGTGGAGATCGCGGGCCGCTCCGCGGGCGGTCACCAGCTCTACCTCGTGACCGTCACCGCGCCCGAGTCCGCGCGCGAGACGGCCCGGCAGGCGCGGATGCGCGAGCGCATCGAGAACGCGCCGCGGGCCGCCGCCCACGACCATGCGATCAAGTCCTCGTACAAGACGCCCGTCTTCATCAACAACAACATCCACGGCAACGAGTGGGAGGGCACCGACGCCGCCCTGAAGCTCATCGAGAGGCTGGCGAGGGCGAAGGACGAGAAGAGCCGGGACCTGCTCGCGCACAACCGCCTCTACTTCAACGTCACCAGCAACCCCGACGGCCGCATCGCCGGCACCCGCGCCAACGCGGGCGGCTTCGACCTCAACCGCGACTTCATCACCGCCTCGCAGCCCGAGTCCCGCGCGATCCGGCGGATCGCCGTC
Source organism: Streptomyces sp. NPDC058284 (assembly GCF_042881135.1). Lineage (NCBI taxonomy): Bacteria > Bacillati > Actinomycetota > Actinomycetes > Kitasatosporales > Streptomycetaceae > Streptomyces > Streptomyces sp. NPDC058284. Next base: position 37,462 of record NZ_JBHVYE010000042.1, on the reverse strand, counting down.
GCCAAGCAGCCCGCCGTCATGATCGACCTGCACGGATACGTCAACGGCACACTGATCGAGCCGACCACTCCCCCGCACGGCGAGAACTACGAGTACGACCTCTTCCTCAAGAATGCCTACGCCAACGCCCTCGGCATGGAGGCCGCCATCAAGGGCCTCGGCTACACCGAGGAGAAGGACGGCGTGAAGCCGCCCGTCATCCCCTTCCGCGACCAGCAGGAGGGCTGGGACGACTGGCCGCCGATCTTCACCCCGCAGTACCTGCCCTTCCACGGCGCGGTCGCCACGCACACCATCGAGTTCCCGATGCAGGTGAACAACGAGGAGTACGAGACGCAGCCCGTCGCGGAGCTCCGGCGCAGGGCCGCCGTCAACGTCGACATCGCGGGCGCCGCGATGCGCGCCACCCTCGCCTACACCGACAGCCACCGCCGCTCGGTGATCGCCGACCAGATCGAGGTCTTCCGGCGGGGCGCGGCCGGTGCCGAGCAGGTGCCGGTGTCGGAGGAGACGGTTCCGGGGGTGCCGGGGATCGGCCCCGAGGACGTGTACACGACCAAGTTCCCGCGCGCGTACGTGATTCCGGCGAGCGGGGGCCGCCAGCGTTCGGCGGCGGCCGCGGCGCGGCTCGTGGACCATCTGGTCGCCAACGACGTGCGGGTGGAGCGGGTGGGGCGCGGCTTCCGGCTAGGCGGACGGACGTACCCGAAGGGCTCGTACGTCGTCGACATGCACCAGCCGAAGCGGGGCCTGGCCAATGTGATGCTGGCCGACGGGCGGGACATCAGCGACAAGGTGTCGACGATGTACGACATCTCGGGGTGGAGCCTCGGGCGCCTCTGGGGCGCGAGCGTCGACGTGGTCCAGGACGGTGACCTGCGCGGCGTCCACACGCGGCCGGTACGCGCGGCGACGCGGATCGGCCGGGTGGCGCCACACGGCGACCTGCGGCTGCGACTGGACGACCCGCGCGAGTTCGAAGCCCTCAACTCCCTTCTCTCGCAGGGCATTCCGGTACGCCGTGACCGCGAGGGCAACGCCGTCCTGCCGTCGTCCGCGCGCCGTGCCGCGACCGCCGCCGCACGGAAGTACGACGTGGCTTTCGAGGCCGCCAGAGCCCGGGGCGGCGCCGCCCTGCACCGCACACGGGTCGCCGCGGCCGTCACGCCGGGCGAGCTGTTCGCGCTGCGGGAGATGGACTTCGACGTGGTGCCCGTGTCGACCGCCGTGCTCAACTCCGGCTTCGACTGGAGGAAGGCGGACGTGCTCTTCGTGTCGGCCGGACTCGACCGCGGCAAGCTGAATCCGGCGGCCAGGGCCGGCCTCGACCGGTTCCTCGCCGGGGGCGGCGGGCTCGTCGGGCGGGGAGCCGTCGGGGCCGCGCTGAACGCCGACGCGAAGCTGCTCGCCGCCGAGCCCGTCGAGGGCAACGGCGACGCCAACGGCGTGGTCCGCGTGGCCAACACGGGCGGCGGCAGGGTGACCGGCGGGGCGGTGACCGGCGGGGCGCCGGACCACAGCTTCGTCTACGCGCCGATGTGGTTCACCGACCTCGGCCCCGGGGTGCGCGTGGAGCAGAGGTACGGCAGCGGAAACCCCCTGCTGTCCGGGCACTGGCGGGCGCTGGACGACGGCTCCGGAGGACCCGCCGACGCCGCGGGCCAGGCCTCGGTCGTCAGCGGATCGGCGGGCGGCGCGAACGTGGTGCTCTTCGGCACGGAGCCGCTCTTCCGCGACCACCCGAAGGGGATGTTCTCGCAAATCGGGCAGGCTTTGCTGAGCGTTCGCCGGTAGGCGGGGACCAGCGGGAATGAGTTCCGGCGGCGCGGCGGTTGAGCGGACACAGATCATTTTCCGACGCGCCCCCGGAGGCCATCCCGTATGACCCGTGAGATCCGAGTGCAGGGCACTGTCGCCGACGGTTACGAGACCGTGCGCGACGAGTTCACCGCCGTCCTCGCCGCCGAGGACCCCCGCTACGCCGGGCAGCTGGCCGCGTACGTCAAGGGCCGCAAGGTCGTCGACCTGTGGGCCGGCCCCGACACGGACGCGGACACGCTGTACGGGGTGTACTCGTCCACCAAGGGTGCGGCCCATCTCGTCGTCGCCCTGCTCGTCCAGGACGGCACGCTCGATCTGGACCGCGAAGTCGCCCACTACTGGCCGGAGTTCGCCGCCGGGGGCAAGGGCGCGGTGACCCTGCGCGAACTGCTCGCGCACCGGGCGGGCGTGGTGGGCGCGGACACCGGCTTCTCGCCCGAGGAACTCGCCGACGACCGGGCGATCGCCGAGCGGCTGGCCGCGCAGCGCCCGTACTGGCGCCCCGGCACCGCCTTCGGCTACCACGCCCTCGCCATCGGGGCGCTCTCCGGCGAGGTGGTGTTCCGCGCCACCGGCCGGGCCCTGCAAGAGGTGTACGAGGAGCGGGTGCGCGCACCGCACGGCCTCGACTTCTTCCTCGGCCTGCCCGAGGAGCACGAGAGCCGGTTCCACTCGGTCCTGCCGATGGACCCGACGCCCGAGCAGCAGGCGCTCCTCGCGTCGGTGCCGACGGGGCCGCAGAGCCTCAACTCCATCGCCTTCAACCGCAACGCGGCTCGGCCCACCGACCTCCAGGCCCTGCCCAACTCCCGTGCGATACGCGCGAAGGGCCCCGCCTCGGTCGGCGGCGTGGCCTCCGCGCGCGGCCTCGCCGGGATGTACGCGGCAGCCGTCACCGGTGTCGAGGGCGGCGAGGCGCTCCTCACGGCGGACACGGTCGCCGAGTTCGGGCAGATCCAGTCGGTCGGGTACGACCTGGTGTCGCAGGCGCACAAGATCTTCGCGGTCGGCTTCCAGGCCACGTCCGAGGCCCTGTTCCCGTTCCTCGGCGCGGGCTCGATCGGGCACAGCGGCGCGGGCGGCTCCCAGGCGTTCGCCGATCCGCGCAGCGGGCTCGCCTACGGGTACGCGCGGCGGCGGTACGCCTTCCCCGGCGGTTCGGCGCCGGAGAACGAGCGGCTCGCCCGGGTGGTGCACGAGGCGGCGCTCGCGGCGGGCTGAGCGCCTGGGGCGACACCCGTAGGCAGGCACGACGGAGGGCCGCACCCCGATTGCTTCCGGGGTGCGGCCCTCGTCGTACGTACGGCGAGCGGGTCAGGCGACCGAGAGCTCGACCTTGATGTTGCCGCGCGTGGCGTTCGAGTAGGGGCACACCTGGTGGGCCTTCTCGACCAGGGACTGCGCGGTGGCCGCGTCCACGTTCGGAATGGAGGCGGTGATCGCGACCTCCAGGCCGAAGCCGCCGGCCTCGTTCTGGCCGATGCCGACCTTGGCGGTCACGGTCGAGCCGGAGATGTCGGCGTTCTCCTTGCGGGCGACCACGCCGAGGGCGCCCTGGAAGCAGGCGCTGTAACCGGCGGCGAAGAGCTGCTCGGGGTTGGTGCCCGCGCCGCTGCCACCCATCTCCTTCGGCGGGTTCACGACGACGTCGAGCTTGCCGTCGTCGCTGGCCACGCGGCCGTCACGGCCGTTCTCTGCGGTGGCGACGGCGGTGTACTTGACGTCGATCTTCTGGATGGACATGAGTTCCTGTTCCTCCTGAGATGTGACGTGGTGCGCGCCCACAACCACGGTTTGTGGAATTAGGTTATCGGATACCGGAAGTCGCCTGGCGGGCGTCCCGGCGGACGCCACACAGGCCCTCAGGCGAGGGAGACGATCATCTTGCCGGTGTTCTCACCGCGGAGCATGCCGAGGAATGCGTCCACGCCGTTCTCCACGCCCTCGACAACCGTCTCCTTGTACTTGAGCTCGCCGGAGCGGACCCAGGCGCCGACCTCGCGCACGAACTCGGGCTGGAGGTCGTTGTGGTCCTGCACGAGCATGCCCTGAAGGCGCAGGCGCTTGCCGATGACCAGGGCGAGGTTGCGCGGGGCCGGGGTCGGCTCGGTGTCGTTGTACCCGGCGATCATGCCGCAGATGGTGACGCGGCCGTGCACGTTCAGACGGCTGATGGCGGCTTCCAGGTGCTCGCCGCCGACGTTGTCGAAGTAGACGTCGATGCCGTCGGGGGCCACCTCCTTGAGCTGCTCGGCGACCGGCTTGTCGTCCTTGTAGTTGAAGGCCGCATCGAAGCCGTACTCCTCGACGAGGAGCTTGACCTTGTCGTCCGAGCCCGCCGAGCCGACAACGCGCGAGGCGCCCTTCAGCTTGGCGATCTGGCCGACCTGACCGCCGACGGCACCGGCGGCGCCGGAGACGAAGACCGCGTCGCCCTCCTTGAAGGAGGCGACCTCAAGGAGCCCGGCGTACGCGGTCAGGCCCGTCATGCCGAGTACGCCGAGGTACGCGGAGAGGGGCGCGGCCTGCGCGTCGACCTTGGTGGCGTGCTGGACGGGGACGGAGGCGTACTCGCGCCAGCCCGCGAAGTGCAGGACGTGGTCGCCGACCGCGAAGCCCTCGGCGTTCGAGGCGACGACCTCGCCGACCGCGCCGCCCTCCATGGGGCGGTCGAGCTGGAACGGCGGCACGTACGACTTCACGTCGTTCATCCGGCCCCGCATGTACGGGTCCACGGAGAAGTAGAGGTTGCGGACCAGGACGCGGCCCTCGGCCGGGGCCTCGACGGGGGCCTCGCGCAGCGCGAAGTCCTCCGGGACCGGCCAGCCCTCGGGGCGCCGCACGAGGTGCCATTCGCGGCTGACGGAGGGAAGCTGCTGCTCAGGGGTGACGGACATGAGGGGGTGTCCTCCTACGACGGTGCCATGGATGGCGGTACGACAAATACTTCAGAGCATGAAACAACCATGCTCCTGGATATTTCATGATGTCAAGTAACCCGGTAACCTGAAGAACATGTCCAGCAGCACGTCCAGCAACTCCGGGACCGGTACCCCGTCCCCCCGCGCCGACCCGCTGACGCTCGAGGTGGTCGAGCTCATCGGCTCGGTCGTGGCGCGCTACCACGAGGAGTACGAGGAGGCCGCGGCCGGGCATTCGCTGACCGGGGCGCAGGCCCGCGTACTGGGTCTGCTCTCCCTGGAACCTATGCCTATGCGTCGCATCGCGCAGAAGTTGAAGTGCGAGCCGTCGAACATCACGGGGATCGTGGACCGCCTCGAGGCCCGCGGCCTCGTCGAGCGGCGCCCCGACGCGACCGACCGCCGCGTGAAGCTGGCAGCGCCGACGGAGGAGGGCGCCGAGGTCGCCCGTAGCCTGCGGGAGTCCCTGCACTTCGCGCGGGAGCCGTTGGCCGAGCTGTCCCGGGACGAGCGGGTCGCTTTGCGCGGGCTTTTGCGGAGGATGCTGGGCGAAGAGGGCTGAGAGCCTGTCTTTGAACCCCCGCCTGCGCCCCGGCGCCCGGCACGCACGCTCGGCGCACGGAGCCCCAGGACAGGTGGCTCCGCCACATGACCTGGGACTCCGCACACCGATCGCACGCACCGAACACCGCTGCGCCCGCGCTTCGCGCGGACGACGGGGGTTCAAAGACAGGCTCTGAGTGGCTTGCCGGGTCTTACGTGCACCACCAGAGGAAGCGGTGGCAGGTCTTGGTGGGGGTCGGGGCCGGGGGGCCCGTCGGGGCGGGGTGCTCGGTGGCCGGTGGGGCGGTTGGGCGGGGCGTGGTGCCGGGGCGGGGGGCCTGGGTGGGGGCGGTGGTGCGGGACGGGGCGTCTTCCTGTTCGCCGTTGCTGTTCCTGCCCTGTCCGTCCTGGGCGCCGTTCGCGGCCTCGCGCTGTCTCGCCAGCTCCTCCTCCGCCCGCCGCCGCTCGGCCTCCGCCGCCGACCCGGAGGGCGCCGCCGACCGCGCCGCCACGTCCTCGACCGCCGCCGCACCGACCGCGCCGCCGTCGGGGCCCGTGGAATCCGTCGGGGACGGGCCTCCTGCGACGTCGCCGTCCGGTGCGGACGACCGCACGGGACTCTCGGTAGCCCCCTCCGTACCCAGCTCCGCCAGGCTCAGGCCGCCCGCTGCGAGTGCCAGGCCCGCCGTGATGAAGAGGACCTTGCGGCGCCTGCGCCGGTGCGCTCTGCGGCTGCGCTCCTTGCGGCGGCCGCGGGGGCGCGGGGACGGCTCCTCGTACCCGTCGTCGCAGGCGTCCGGTTCCTCCGGGGGCGCGGCGGCCGACCGCGCGTACGCCCGGCACGCTTCGGCAGGAATTCCGCACCCCGGGCAGGCGAGGGCGCCATTGAGGTGCCTGCGGCACGGGAGGCAGTAGTCCATGAGGCATGGAGGCTAGGTGCCGTCTCGGCGGGAGCGGAAGTCGACGCTGTGAAGGTTGTGTGCGGAATCGGAAGGTCCGGTCACGGTCGGACGTCGGGTCCGGGTGTCACGTTCTGCCCACAAGGCCCCGCAATCGGCGGGCCCGCAGCACCAATTCAAGTTCGAACCGGCGGTCCGGGTCGTCAATCTCGTCACCCCAGAGTTCCCTGATCTGGCGTAGGCGGTAGCGCACCGTCTGGGGGTGGACGCCGAGGCGGGCCGCCACCTCCGGGGCGCCGCCGCGGGTCTCCAGCCAGGCGAGCAAGGTCTCCGCGAGGCGGCGGCCGTGGGCGGGCCCGCAGTGGTCCAGTGGGGCCAGACAGCGGCGGGCCAGGTCCTCGATGAGCTCCTCGGGCTGCAGGAGCACCAGCGCCTCGGTGTGCTGCGTGCAGTGCAGGACCTCGCCGGCGGGCAGCAGGCCGCGCTCCATGAGCCGTACCGCGGCCTCCGCCCAGCGCAGCGACTTCGCCGCGTCGGCCAGCGCCACGGGCGGGCCGATGGCGCCCGACCAGCCCGCCATGGCGCGGCGCAGCAGCTCGGGCCGCCCGGCCGCCTCGGGGTCCGGCACCACCATGCGGGGCTGCTCGGCCTCCATGTCGAGCAGGACGCCCGCCCCGACAGCGGGCGCGACGGCATCCCGAGCGGGGCGCAGCAGGACGCCGACGGCGACGCGTTCGGGCAGTTGCCAGCCGACGCGGGCGGCGCGTTCGCCGAGGCCGTGCCCGAAGGCCGCGGCTCCGGTACCGGAGGCCGAGCCGGATCCCGAGGACGACCCGGACTGCGGTCCGTGCGGCGCTCCCGGCGCCGTGTCGGAACGCCGCTCCGTCAGCAGCAGCTCCATCAACTTCCGTTGCAGCCGAAGCCGTTCGCCCGCCTCCCGCGCCGCCGCCTCCGCGTATCCGCGTACTGACTGGTCGACGAGGCCGTCCAGGTACTCGAAGCCCGACTCGGCGAGCTCGTACATGGCCGGCGGCGGGATCTCGATCTGCTGGCCGATCTCGGCGAGGCGCCGCCAGGCGAGGCGTACCCCCAGGCGGTAGATCGCCTGGAGCGAGTCGAGACTGCGGCCGTGCAGGCCCTCGCCGCGACCGAACTCCTGGAACACTTCCAGGTGGTAGCGCGGGCGCCCTTCCTGCGACGCCAGCTGCTGGACGAAACCTTCCAGCGCGCGGCGGATGCCGATCAGCGCCATCGGCTCGCCCGAGTCGTCGCGGACGACGGGTAGGCCGGGGTACTCGGCACGGATCTCGCGCAGGATGTCCTGGGCGAGCGCGGGCACCTCCTCCATGGCGAGCGCGGCGAACTCCCGTACCTGCCGCGGCGGCACGTCGCGCCAGGCGGAGCGGGCCGTGGGGCGGTCCGGGTCCTCGTCGGCGGTCATGGGGTCGGGGGCGACGGCCGTCTCGGCGGGCTGGGTGTCAGTCGCGGCCACGGTCGCTCACTGCCCCTGCGTCGCCGGTGCCTCGTAATGCACCAGTGGCGTGTTCGGCTGGTCCGGCGTGGCGTCGAGGAGGGCGACGATGCCGAGCGCCGCGCCCACGGCGAGCAGCGCCCCGGCGGCGACGGTGAGTGAAGCGGCGAGCAATCGGTGCATGGTGAGGGTCAGCCTCTCTGTCGGAGGTCGTCCCCATCCCGGTCGCACAGTCCCCCGGCCGGGCCGAGCGGCTCGGGCCGCGTCGCCCCTGGCGCACAGCCCGTACCGGCCCCACCCGGCAAGTCCCCAGTCTCTGCAACGCATTGACACTTCGTCAAGGGTGCGCTTACGTTCCCGGCCCATACGGCTCGGTAACACTTCTCCCGCCTCAGCCCAGGAGTGACCTCATGCGCCGCACCGCCTCTCCCCTGTCACTGATCCTTCTCGGGCTCGGCGCGTTCCTGCTGGTTCTGGCGCCGATGCTGGCCTGGTACGTCGAGCCACGCGCGAAACGCACCCCGGTGGACATCGACACCATCACCGTCTTCAAGGGCAAGGGGAGCTACTTCGACACGGAGAAGATCAAGACCGTCCACGACAAGAACCTCACCATCACGCGGCAGGTGCGCGGCGACGTGGCGGACAGCGAGGACAGCGGGCGGGCGGTCTGGGACGTGTCCACGTCCGTCGATCCGGACAAGTCGCTGCCCGCGGCCGACCCGCACGACTCGCTCCAGTGGACGCTGGAGCGCTGGGTCACCGACCGGAGGACGAACGCGCCGGTGCACTGCTGCGGCGAGAAGCCGTACTTCGAGGGCGAGGCCTACCTGAAGTTCCCCTTCGACGTGGAGAAGCGCTCCTACCGCTGGTGGGACAACACGCTGGGCGCGACCGTGCCGCTCACCTACCGGGGCACGAAGAAGATCCAGGGGTACGAGGGGCTCCGCTTCACGGCCACCGTGCGGCCCACCAAGACCGGTACGCGTCAGGTGCCGGGGACCTTGGTCGGCCGGCCGAAGCAGGGCCAGGTCATCGCGGACGAGTACTACGCCAACCACGGCATCGAGCTCGTCGCCGACCAGCGCACCGGCCGGATCATCTACGCCGCCATCGGGCCCCGCAAGACGCTGCGCGCGCCGGGGTCGAGCAAGGACTCGACGGTGCTGCTCGACAGTGAGCGGATCGCGTTCACGCCTGCCACGCAGAAGGACCAGGTGAAGCTCGCCGACGACGACAGCAGCCGGCTGAAGCTGGTCGGCGAGACGCTTCCGGTCGGCGCGGCCGTGCTGGGCGCAGTGCTCGCGGTGGCCGGAATCGTGCTCGTCGTGCGCGGACGGCGCGGCGACGGGGCACCCGGTCCCGGAGGGCGGCGGCGCGGTTCGGCGGAGCCGGGGAGTCCGGATCCCGGGACGTCACCGACAGCCCTGCAGTCGACCACGATGTGATGCGGCATCAGCTCTCGAAAGCCCGGAAATTGTCACTTCGGTGAGTAGCCGCGCGGTTCCGGGCGGCGAAAACTGTCCACCCCCACCCGAGCACGGTCCCCGCACCACCCGAGCGCAGTCCCCGCACCACCCGCGCACAGCCACCGCACCACCCGCGCACAGCCACCGCACCACCCGCGCATAGCCACCGCCCCGCAGGCCTGCAAGACCTACAAGAGCCGCAAGACCCGCAAGACCCGCAACATCCGCAGTACCCCACAAAACCGTTCCTCCCGACCGGACCCCCCACAGTTCCGCACCCTGAGACGAGTTGGAGCACGTATGCCCCAGCACGTACCGTCCTCGCTGCGCTCGGCCGCCCCACGCCCCGCGCAGCACCCTCCGGCGTCTCCCCCACATCCGCGCCGGATCGTCTTCCTCGCCCACCGCGACCTCGGCAATCCGGCCGCGGGCGGCTCCGAACTCCTCGTCGACCGGCTCGCCGACGGACTCAGCAAACAGGGCCATCAGGTCACGTTGCTGTGCGGCGGGCCCGCCGCGTACCGCGACTACCGCGTGGTCTCCGCGGGCAGCGACAAGGGTCACTACCTACGGGCACGTTCCGCGTTCACCCGGCAGATCGGCGACTGCGACCTGCTCGTCGAGGTCTGCAACGGCATGCCGTACCTGGCGCCGCTCTGGCATCGCGGGCCCACCCTGTGCCTGGTCAACCACGTACACACCGACTTATGGGGGATGCGCTTCCAGGGCGCGCTTGCCCCCGCCGCCCGGCTCGGCCGACGGCTTGAGCACTGGGCCCTCTCCGGGGCGCAGCGCGGCAATCTGCTGGTGGCCGTCTCGCCGTCGACGGCCACGGCGCTGCGGGCGATCGGCGTCGAGCGCGAACGCATCCGGATCGTGCACAACGGCGTCGAGGAGCCGGGGCCGCTGCACGCCCGCTCCGACGAGCCGCTCTTCCTGGCGATGGGGCGGCTCGTCGAGTACAAGCGGATCGATCTGCTGCTCCGGCTGTGGGAGCGCGTCAGGCCCGTCACGGGCGGCCGGCTCGTGATCGTGGGCGACGGCCCCGAAAGGCGGCGACTCGAACAACTCGCGGGCCCCGGCGTCGAGTTCAGGGGCCACGTCCCCGAGGCGGAGAAGCACCGACTGCTCTGCGAGGCCTGGATGCTGCTCCATCCGTCGGCCGTGGAGGGCTGGGGGCTCGTCATCACCGAGGCGGCGACGCGCTCGACGCCCTCGATCGGCTTCGACGTCCCGGGGGTGCGCGACTCCATAGAGGACGGCGCGACGGGCCTGCTCGCGCGGGGCGAGAGCTCCTTCGCCGCCGCCTGGTGCACCCTCGCCCTCAGCGCCGAGCGCCGCAGAGCGCTCGGCAAGGCCGCCGGCGAGCGGGCCTCCCGGTTCCGCTGGGGCAACACGGTGCGGCAGTTCCAGGCGGTGGCGGCCGAGGCGGCCGCCGCGCACCTGGCGGCTGCCGGGCCCCCGGCACCTCAGGGGGCTGCGTGAAGGACCCCTCGCTGCGCCGTTCAGCCACCCTCCTGAGGGCCTTCCTGCGCGAGCAGCGGGAGCCCGAGCGGTGCTACACGCTCCTCGCCCGCGACGCCGCCGACCAGGTCGAGGCGTACGGGCCGGTCGGCGGCCGGGTCGTCGTCGACGTCGGCGGCGGGGGCGGCTACTTCACCGAGGAGTTCCGGCGGCGCGGCGCGCAGTGCTTCCTCTTCGAGCCGGATCAGGACGAGTTGGGGGCCAAGCCGCCCGAGGGTGCCGTGGTGGCCGACGGGTATCTGCTGCCGCTCGCGGACGGGGTCGCCGACGTCGCGTTCTCCTCGAACGTCCTGGAGCACGTCGACGACCCGCAGACGTTCCTGAGCGAGCTGGTCCGGGTGACAAGGCCGGGCGGGCTGATCTATGTCTCGTTCACCAACTGGCTCTCGCCCTGGGGCGGCCACGAGTGGGCGCCCTGGCACTACCTGGGCGCCGAGCGGGCCCGCGTCCGCTACGAGCGGCGTACCGGAAGGCCCGCGAAGCACACGCTGGGCGAGAACCTCTTCGCGCACCACGTCGGTACGACCCTGCGCCAGGTGCGGGCCCGCACCGACGTGGACGTCGTGTCGGCGCGCTCGCGCTACTGGCCGTTCCTGGCCGGGGCGATCACCAAGGTGCCGGGTGTGCGCGAGGTCGCGACCTGGAACCTCCTCCTCATCCTCAGGCGGTGTCCATGACCACGGTCCAGGCCCCACCCCCGGCGGCCGTCCGGCCCACGACCGATGCCCCTGAACCCTCGCGGGGGCCGCGCTCGCGGCGCTGGTTGCTGGGGTTCTGGGCCGTGGTGTTCTTGGCGTTCCTCGCGGTGGAGCCGGGGCGGATGACGTTCGACACCAAGCTCGGTGTCACCGTCGACCCCTGGCAGTTCCTCTCCGACCTGGGCCAGCTGTGGCACGACCGGGGCGGCTTCGGCGGGATCCAGGACCAGTACGTCGGGTACGTCTTCCCGATGCTGCCGTTCTACGGCCTGGCGAAGCTCGTGCACCTGCCGGTCTGGCTCGCCGAGCGGCTCTGGCTCTCGCTGATCGTGACGGTGGCGTTCTGGGGCGCCATGCGCCTGGCCGAGCGCCTGGGCATCGGCAGCCGGCACAGCAGGCTCCTCGGCGCGGTGGTGTACGCGCTGTGGCCGACGTTCACGATCGTGATCGGGTCGACGTCGGCCGCCGTGCTGCCCGGCGCGGTGCTGCCGTGGGTGCTGCTCCCGCTGACCGACGCGCGGATCAGCGCGCGCCTCGCCGCGTGCCGCTCGGCGCTGATCATCCCGTTCATGGGCGGTGTCAACGCGGCGGCGACGCTCGCCTCCCTGCTTCCCGTGGCCCTCTACCTCCTCTCCAGACCGGGCGGCCCGCGCAAGCGGAAGCTGATCATCTGGTGGGTGCCCGGGGTCGTCCTCGCCACCGCCTGGTGGGTCGTGCCACTGCTCATGCTCGGCATCTACGGCGAGAACTTCCTGCCCTACGTGGAGAACTCGGCCACCACGACGGGCACGATGTCGGCGACGGAGACGCTGCGCGGCGCCGGCAACTGGGTCGCGTACCTGCACTTCGGCGAGGCCTGGCTGCCCGCGGGCTGGACGGTGGCGACGGCCGTGGTGGCCGTCGTCTGCTCGGCGCTCGCCGCGGCGCTCGGTCTCGCGGGCCTGGCCCGGCGCGATCTACCGGAGCGGCGCTGGCTGGTCCTGACGGTCCTGTCCGTCGCCCTGATCACCCTGGCCGGGTACGGCGGCGCGTTCGGCGCCCCCTTCCACGGGACCGTCCAGTCGTGGCTGGACGGCGGGCTCGTCCCCTTCCGCAACATCTACAAGTTCCAGACGGGGCTCGCCCTCGCGCTCGCCTTCGGCCTGATGCACCTGGTGGGGGTGGCCGCCCAGGCGCGCGGCGCGCGCCCGGTGCGCGGCAGGCGGTACGCGCCGCTGATCGCCGCGGTCCTCGTCCTGCCCGGCCTGGCGTGGCCGTACCTCAACGGCTCGATCCTGCAGCCGGGTTCGTTCCAAAAGCTGCCGACGTACTGGCAGGCGACGGCCGACTGGCTGGAGAAGTACTCCCCCGACTCCCGCGCCCTGGTCGTCCCCGCGACCGCGCACGGCATCTACACCTGGGGCTCCCCCATCGACCAGCCCCTGGACGTGCTCGCCGATTCGCGCTGGGCGCAGCGCGACTACGTGCCGTTCGGAGCGCGGGGCAACCGCCGCGCGATGGACGCGGTCGAGCAGGCGCTGATGACGGGCGGCGAAGTCCCGGGTCTGCGCGACTACCTGACCCGCGCCGGCCTCTACTACGTCGTCGTACGCAACGACCTCGACCCCGACCAGGTCGGCCACGTCCCGTCCGCGACCGTGAAGCGCACCCTGGAGGAGTCGGGCTTCAGCCGGGTGACGGGCCTCGGTCCGACGACGACCGACGGGAAGATCGCCGAGGACACCCCGCTCCAGATCGAGGGGCTCTATCCGCGCCAGCGCGCCGTGGAGATCTACGCCCCCGGCAAGGGCGCGGAGCGGCCCGGCCAGGCGGGCCTGAAGCCGGTGTCCAACACGGCGGTCGTCAGCGGCGGCCCCGAGTCCCTGCTGCCGCTCTCCGCCGACCCCTCGATGCGGGACCGTCCTGCCGTCCTGACCGGCGACAACCACCCCGGTGTCGGCACGCCGGGATGGCAGGTGGTCGGTGACGGCCTGCGCCGCGCCGACACCCGCTTCGGCGTGGTCAACACCAACACCTCCTACACGTACGGGCGCGACGAGCGGAACGCGGTCGACGCCCAGCAGGACGCCGGCAGGAAGCCGCGCCAGATCCTGCCCACCAAGGGCATCGAGCACCAGACGACGGCGGAGTTGCGCGGCGCCAAGTCGGTCTCGGCGTCCAGCTACGGCAACTGGTTCTTCCACCTGCCGCAGTACGACCCGGCGAACGCCTTCGACGGAAACCCGGCCACGGCATGGGCCGAGGGCAACTCCGGTTCCTCGGACGGCGAATGGATCAAGGCGGAGTTCAACTCCAAAATCACGCTTCCTGCTTCCTTCCGCGTCACGCCGCTGCCGCAGAACGGCGCCCGGTCCGCGCCGACCCGGGTGCGCGTGGAGAGCGAGCGGGGCAGCGTGACCAGCAACCTCCAGCCGAACGGCACGACCCAGCGGATCAAGGCCCGCGCGGGCAGCACGGGCTGGGTCAAGATCACGATTGTGGACACCCAGGAGCCGCACCCCGGTCTGACGGGCGCCGGTTTCGCGGAGATCGGCATCCCGGGCGTACGCGTCACCAAGCTCCTCCAGCTCCCGACGGACGCGGAGAAGTCCACGGACGCCGGCGCCAGGACGTACGCGCTGCACCGCTCCTCCGACCCGAGCGCGCTCTCGCCGGTGAACGCCGAGTCGGGCCTGCACCGCCGGTTCACGACGGCGGGCGACGGCACGTACACGTTCAAGGCGAGCGCGGTGGCCGTGCCGGGCGCCGAACTCGACGACCTGCTCTACAAGGTGGCGCCCGAGCAGGAGCAGCAGATCATCGCCACGGCGGACTCCACGGCGAAGCTCGGCAGCACCCTGTCGCCACGCAACCTCACGGACGGCGATCTGACGACGGGGTGGATCGCGGGCTCCGACACCCCGGTGATCCACCTCAAGTGGCCGGACAAGCAGCCGGTGGGCGAGATCGTGCTGCCCGCGGCGGGCGGCATCTCCACCCGCCCCGAGCAGATCGAGATCAGCTCCCCGGACGGCGCGGCGACCGCGGGCGTCGACGAGAACGGCAACGCCCGCTTCGCCCCGATCACCACCGACCGGATGGACATCACCATCACGGAGACGGCCCCGCTGACGGTGCACAACCCGCTGGCGGACAGCGACCTCCAGCTCCCCGTGGGCCTCACCGAGGTGTACGTCCCGGCCCTCGACAAGTACCGCACCCCACAGCCCGCGCCCGACGCGGACTTCTCGCTGCCCTGCGGCCAGGGCCCGAACATGGCGATCGACGGCGAGCTGTACCAGACCGCCGCCAAGGGCAAGGTCCGCGACCTCACCGAGCGGCGCCCCGTCGACATCACGCTCTGCCGGCGCGGCAAGAAGGACTCCGAGGTCCGGCTGGGCGCGGGCGCGCACAGCGTGGAGACGGGCGACGCGGGCCCGCTGACCGTCATGGACGCGTCGCTGACCCACGGCACGCCGGCCGCGGCCGACAGCGCCTCGCGCGAGCTGAAGGTCAAGGACTGGCTCGGCGACCGCCGCGAGCTCACGGTCGGCTCGGGAGCGGCCTCGTACCTCACGACGTACGAGAACGTGAACGACGGCTGGAAGGCCGAGCTCAACGGCAAGGAGCTGACCTCGGTACGGCTCGACGGCTGGCAGCAGGGCTGGCTCGTGCCCAAGGGCGAGGGCGGCACCGTCAAGCTCACCTACGAGCCGTCGCAGATCTACGAGATCGGCCTGATCCTGGCCGGTGTCGGCGTACTCGTCCTGATCGCCCTGGCCGTGCTGTGGCGGCGCGAGAAGGAGCAGGACGCCGTGCCCCTCGCGCCGCCCGCCCCCGGCCTGCTGCTCGGCACGGTGGCGCTCACGCTGGTGGCCGCGGTGATCGCGGGCCCCTTCGCCCTGCTGGTCCCGGCCCTCGCGCTGCTCGCCCGGTGGCGCCACGCGCTCCTGGTGCCGGTCGCGTTCCTCGCGATGGCCGGCGCGGGCATCGCGGCGGCGACGGGCGTGGGCGGCTCCTTCACACCCGAGGAGGGAACCTTCGGCCACCCGGCCCAACTCCTCGCCCTCATCGCGCTGTTCGCGGCGCTGGTGTCCGTACGCGAGACACAGCCACGGGTCACGGATACGTTGGAGTACGGCCCGCCACCCGCCCCGACGACGCCCCCGCTGCCCCGCCGCGAGCGCGCCACGGACCCCCCGCCACCCGGCGAGGCGGGCCCGACCGTCTCGGCCCGCGGCCCCGCCGCCGCCCAGCCGGACCCCGCGCCACCGAGCCACAGAACGGCACGCTTCCCCCGACGCAGGCGTACGTCCACGACAGGAGAAGGCACCCAGCGATGACCGCACTGGAACATCCGGCACGACGGGCGGGCGGCCCCGCGCGGCCGCCGTCCCGCGTACCGTTCCCCGTCGTCGACGAGGTCTCACGGCACTGCCTCCAGGAGGAGGAGCCGGAGACCGTGCACATCGAGGTGCACCTTCCGGGCACCCCGGACCCGGCCCGCCTGAAGGCCGCCTTCACCGAGGCCCTCCGCCGCCACCCACGCATCCTGATGCGGGAGGCCAGGGGCCCTTGGTACCGCCGCCGCTACGAGTGGGAACTGACGACGGGCCCCGACACAGAAGTCGTCACCTTCCCGGCCCCCGAACCGGACGCCCTCAAACGGGCCCGCGAAAGAGCGCTGGCAGAGGCACCCTCACTGGCCACATCACCTCCCGTCCGCCTGGAGGTGATAGTGGCGGCAGACGCCCCGCCGACGGACGGCCGCGCGACCGACGCACGGGGACGCACCGGTACTTCCGCCCGGCCCACAGAGACGCAAGAGCCCCACGCACCCGCCCCCGCCGAGGGCACCCGCTCCGTCCTGCTCCTCACCATCAACCACACGGCCCTGGACGGCCCCGCCTGCCTACGCGTCCTCGCCACCGCCGCCGAGCTCTACGGCGGCCAGGACAACTCCCCCGCGGCGCCCCCCTCCCGCGCCCCCACCGACCAGGCCGCCACCCCCGAACCCCCACCCGACGCGAAACCCGGCTGGTCACCCCCCGCCCGGGTCGCGAAAGGCACCCCCGACCCCTCCCCCGGCAACGGCATGCTGGTGGCGGAGCTGCCCGTGCCCCGCCGCCCCAAGGGCTCCCCCTTCACGGTGAACGACCAGCTCATGGTGGCGACCGCGCTGATGATCGCGCACTGGAACCGCGAACACGGAGCGCGCCCGCGCCCCTTCCGCATCACGATGCCCGTCGACGACCGCCCGCGTGACGCCACCATGCCGATGGGCAACGGCACCCGCCTGGTGGAAGTGCCCTTCGCGGCGGACGAGTTGGCGCACCGCGACTGGACCCCGGAGGCGATCCACGACCTCCTGCGCCGCACCTCCGACCGCACCCGCGCCCTGAAGGCGCTGCCCCGCCCCCAGCTGGGCCACGGCGCCGCGCTCCTGACCGCGCCCGTCCTGCCCGTCACCCTCAGGGCCGCCGTCACCCGCGGTCTGCGCAGGGCCGCCGCGCCCTGGACGTCGACCACGCTCCTGAGCAACATCGGCCGCGTCCCGTACGCGCTGGACTTCGGTGACGCGGGCCGCGCGCACGCCGTGTGGTTCTCGGCACCGGCCAGGCTGCCCCGCGGGCTCACCGTGACCACGGCGTCGACTGCGGGCCGCCTGCACCTGGCCCTGCGCTGGTCGAGGACGCTGCTCAGCCACGGCGACGGGGCGCACCTGCGCGACCTGTTCGAGCACTACCTCCACGCGACGGAACACACCGAACCCCACGGGACCCCCGGGGAGCCCAAGTGACCACCGCGGCCAACACGATCAACACGACCTCAGAGCCCACCGGAACCGCCGGGCCCGGGCGCCCCCGTGGACTGCGGGACTTCTACGAGAACCCGTCCGTCCCGGTGGCCTCGGGCGACGCCCGCAGCCTCCGCCAGGCCCGTATCCTCGCCGCCGCGCTCGGCCCCGCGACGACCCGTACCGCCACGGTCCTCGACATCGGCTGCGGCGACGGCACGGCGGCGGCGACCGCGGCTCCGCTCCTCGCGGGCCACCGCGTCGTCGGCGTGGACTGGTCGCAGGACGCCCTGCGGCGCGCGCACGCCCGCCTGCCGTACGCGGTGCGGGGCGAACTCTCCGACGGGGGGCTGCCGTTCGCGGACGGGGCGGCCGACGCCGTGCTGTTCAGCGAGGTCATCGAGCACCTCGTCGATCCGGACAGCGCCCTGGACGAACTGCGCAGGGTCCTCCGGCCGGGCGGGCACCTGATGCTCTCCACGCCGAACCTCGCCGCCTGGTACAACCGCGGCCTGCTCCTCGCCGGTGTCCAGCCCGTCTTCTCCGAGGTGAGCCTGCGCGCCATCCACGGCCGCCCCGGCAAGGAGGTGGTGGGGCACCTGCGGCTGTACACGGCCCGCGCGCTGCGCGAGTTCGTCACGGCCGCCGGGTTCGATGTGGTGCGCCTGTCCGGCGCGCCCTTCCACGGCGTGCCGCGCCCGCTGCGCGCCCTGGACCGGCTGGCCTGCGCCGTGCCCGGCGCCGCATCCATCCTCCTGCTGCACGCCCGAAAGGCCTGAGGCCCGTGTGGTGGGGCGTGGCCGCGGCGCTGTTCGCGAACCTGCTCTACAGCACCGGATTCGTGCTGGAGAAGAAGGCGTTGACGGCCATGCAGGCGGTCAGCGTCCGCAACCCCGCTAGGCTCCTGAGGCAGGTGCTCGGCAGCCCGCTGTGGATCGGCGGTTCACTCTCCCTCGCGGCGGGCTTCGGCGCCCAACTCGCCGTGTACCGCACGCTGCCGATCGCCGCCGCGCAGGGCATCTTCGTATCGGGCCTGGTGCTGCTCCTGCTGCTCTCCTCGGTCCTGCTCGGCGAGCGGACCTCGGGGCGCGAGCGGTACGCGGTCGGCGGGATCCTGCTCGCCCTGCTCATGGTGGTCCTGTCGCTCAGCGACGACAACGACGCGGTCAGCCGCAGCGCGCCCGTGGCGCTGATCCTCACGGTCTGCCTGCCGTCGCTCGCGGCCGGCGTCTGGCTGTACGGCTCGGCGGAGCGGCGCGCCAGGCACCGGCACCGCATGCCGACGGCGGGCGTCGAGTACGGCGTCGCGGTGGGCCTGCTCTACGGGGTCAGCTCGCTGGCCATCAAGGGCGTCTCCAGCTACCTGACGACGGACGACATCGGCGGCGCGCTCGGCGACCTGCTCCGTTCGCCCTACCCCTACCTGCTGCTCTTCACCGGCGCGTTCGGCCTGATCATGTCGCAGGCGGCCCTGCAGCGCTGCCGGGCGTCCCTGATCGTGCCGGTGTGCACGACGGTGACGTCGCTGTTCACGGCCGTGCTCGGGACGCTCGCCTTCGGCGAGGCGCTGCCGCACGAGCCGGTGCGCCTCGCCCTGCGGATCGCGGGCACGGTCCTCGCCGTGTCCGTGCTCCTCGCCATGCCGAAGCACGACGGAACCGCCCCCCACCCCGCTCCCGCCCCCAAGGAGTTGACCAGCGGATGAACCCCGACGACCCGCTCCTCAAGATCCTCGCCTGCCCGCTGGACAAGGGCCCGCTGCACCTGCTGTCCCCGGCGGAGCCCCTCATACCGGAGGAGTCGCTGTACAACCCGCGGCTGCGACGGCGCTATCCGGTCGTCGACGGCATCCCGCAGCTGCTGCCCTCCTCCGGCGAGCAGGTCTCCGAGGACGAGCACGAGCAGCTGATCAAGCGGATGTCCCCGTGACCACGGGGCTGACCACGACGACGAAGGGATGCCCATGACGTTCGCCGCCCGCGTGGCGCCCTACGTCCCCGACCGGCTGATCGCCGCCCTGGCCCGGCTCGTCTACCCCCGCTTCGAACCGGAGCTCGCCCGGCTCGCCGACCTCTGCCCGCCCGGCTGCGGCACGGCCGTGGACGTCGGCGGCTGGTACGGACCGTGGTCGCACCGGCTCGCCTCGCACGCGCGGCGCGTGGTGGCCGTCGAGCCGGTGCCGCACCTGGCGCGCGTCCTCGCCGCCTGCACGCCCGGCAACGTACGGGTGGTGCGGGCCGCGGCGACGGACCATCCGGGCACGGCCCGGCTCTGGCTGCCGGACGGGGACCGGGGCGAGCGGGGCGTGTCGTCGCTCGTGCGCCGCGACATCCACGCCACCGCCGTCGACGTGCCGTGCCTGACCCTGGACGGCCTCGGCCTGCGGGACGTCCACTTCATCAAGATCGACGTGGACGGCAACGAGCTGAAGGTGCTGCGCGGCGCGCACGAGCTGATCGACCGCGACCGCCCGGCGCTCTTCATCGAGCTGGAGTCCCGCATCCAGCCGATCGCCCCGGTCGTGGAGCTCCTGACCCGCCACCACGGCTACCGGGGCTGGGTCCTGCCCCGGCGCACCTGGCTGCCGCTGGCCGCCTTCGATCTGGAGACCCACCAGTCCGGCACGGCGCACGTCGTGTCGCAGGGCCTGCTGCGCCGGGTGCTCACGCCGAGACGTCCCCGGTACGTGAACTCGGTGCTGTTCCTGCCCGAGGGCCACCGCCCGGGAGCGCTCGCGGTGCGCGACGATGGGGTGCATGCCCGCTAGCTCTCCCGGTGGCCCGTTCACCGCCCTCGACTTCCAGTTGGTCCTGCTGCGCCGGATGGCCGACCACAATCCGGACCTGGTGGAGGACGCCCGCCACGAGCTGGGTGTCTCCATCGCCGAGATGCGCGAGGCCAACCGCCGCTGGCAGGCGATGGCGCGCTCGCCGCGCTCCCGGGGCGCCGCCTCCCGCTACCGCTCGGTGCTCGGCGCACCCGAGGCGACGGTCCGCCGCACCATCGGCGACCTGGAGTGCGAGGCGCTGCTCTGGCCGGTCCCGCTCTGGCCCGACCTGCGCTTCGAGGTGCTGCGCGCACCGAACGGCGCCGTGTGGAACGAGTGGCTGGTGCGCGCTCCCGGAGCCCCGCCGCCGCGACTCCGTACGCTCGACGACCTCGCCCCGTGGTCGTGCACGGTCGACGAGGCGGCCCGCGCCTTCGCCCCGGCGCGGCCCATGGAGGGAAGCGCGCCGACGCGGTGGGCCCTGGCGTTCGAGGCGCCCGACGCGAACGGTGAACCGCGCTCCTGCGTGGCGGAGTTCACCTGGGGGCTGCTCCAGCGGGTTGGGGTGCGGGACGCGTGTGCGACGGAGTAGGCGCCTGCCTTCACACACTCGCCGCCTCGATGATCAGCTCCGTGACGCGGGGCAGTGAGCCGGGGTGGAGGCCGAGGAAGAAGTTGGGCTCGACGAGTTCGAGTTCCATGACGCGGGGGTCGCCGTCGGCGCCGTCCACCAGGTCCACGCGCGCGTAGAGCAGGTCGGGCGATCCAGGAACGGCCGCCAACGCCCGCGCTGCCACGTCGAGTTCAGCGCCGGTGGGCTCCCAGGGCCGCAGGTCGGGGTGCGGCATCTTGGGGTCGTCGTACGCCGTGCCGGGCGCGAGCACCGCGCCCTTCTGTATGGCGTGCAGGAACTGTCCGCCGAAGAAGACGAGGGCACGCTCACCGGTGACGTCGATGCGCTCCAGGTAGGGCTGGACCATGGCGGTGAAGCCCTCGGCGTGCAGGTGGGCGAGGTGCGCCAGGGCCGCGTCCCGCTCGTCCGCGCGGTACCGCGCGGCATTCCGGGCACCGGCCCCGGAGGCCGGTTTGACGACGAACTCGCTATCAGTGTGCGGCAGTTCCGCTCCCTGGCCGGGCGCGCGGTAGTACGTCGGCACGACCGGCACTCCGGCCTCGGCCAGCTCGCCCAGATAGCGCTTGTCGGTGTTCCACCGCACGACGTCCGCGGGGTTGGCGAGCCGGGTGAGCCGGGCGCACCGCTCGGCCCACGCCACGTACTCGGCGGTGCGCCAGCTGTAGTCCCAGGTGGACCTGATCACCGCGAGGTCGAAGCCGGACCAGTCGACGTCCGGGTCGTCCCAGCCGACGACGCGGACTTCGGCCCCCGCGTCGCCGAGGGCCTTCGCCAGGACGGGCAGATCGGTGTCGTACTCCGGCTGCGGCCTGCGGGTGACCAGCGCGATACGGGGGCTTGCCATGGGGAGTTCTCCTTCGCGTACACCACATACACCGATCGAACGCGCAGGCTAGCAACCGCGACCGGTGCGGCTCGGAGAATGCTCGGAGGATGAGAGTCTGTGTGCTCCGGGCCGCCCTTGCCCGCGAGGCAAAAGCCGGGACCCGCTCTTGTTCGCGGACTCCAACATCTGCTTATGATTCAGCGGTGTTCGACTCACGGCACATCAAGACGTTCCACGAGGTGGTCCGCGTCGGGTCGTACTCGGCGGCCGCCCGCTCCCTCGGCTATACGCAACCGGCGATCACCCAGCAGATGAAGGCCCTGGAACGGTCCGTCGGCACCCCGCTGTTCACCCGGGTCGGCCGCCAGATGCGGCTGACGGAGGCCGGCGAGGCGCTGTCCCGGCACGCGGGGATCATCCTGGACGACATCTCCGCCGCCCAGCAGCAGATGACCGCGATCACGCGGCTGCGCTCGGGCCGGGTGCGGGTCTGCGCCTTCCCCAGCGCCAACGCGACCCTCATCCCGGAGGCCCTGGCCCGGCTGGCCTCGGGCTATCCGGGGGTGCGCGTGGAGCTCCTGGAGGAGGAGCCGCCCGAATCGCTGCGGCGCGTGGTGCGCGGCGAGTGCGACATCACACTCGCCTTCACCTATCCCGGCCTGCACGACGAGGTGCCGGACGAGCTGGCGGAGATCCCGCTGATGGAGGACCAGCTGACCGTGCTGCTGCCCGCCGGCCACCGGATGGCGCGCCAGCGTTCGGTCAAGCTCGCCGAGCTCGCGGAGGAGCGGTGGATCGCCGGCTGCCCGCGCTGCCGCGCCAACTTCCTGCACGAGTGCGCCGAGCTGGGCTTCGCCCCCGACATCGCCTTCACCACCGACGACAACCTGGTGGTGCAGAGCCTGGTCGCGGAGGGGCTCGGCATCGCGATGATGCCGGGGCTCGTCCTGAACTTCCTCTGCCACGGCAAGGTGACGGGCCGCGCCCTGGACCCCGCGTCGCGGCGCCAGGTGTCGGCGTACGTCCTCAAGGACCATCTGCGGATCCCGGCCACCGCCCTGGTCCTCGACGAACTGAAGACGGTCGCCGCCAACCGCGTCGGCTGCTGAGCACCTCCCTGCGCCCCCGCGCCCCCTCGTATCCATAAGCGCAAGTTGGGGGGTTGCCAAAAGACTGTCGTTGGACGTGATGGATCGGGCGGCGCGACGCTGCCGGTATGAGCACTCCGATCGCGTACCGGCCCGCCCGGACCACAGAGCGCCTCGACACCCTCGTCGCCGACGTGCGCGAGGCCGTGGGGCGCGGCCTGCCTCCCGACCTGACCGCGTACCTCGTGGGCGAGCGGCTCGCCCCGCACCTCGGCGCCGCCGACCTGCTCACCGAGGAGCAGCGCGAGGGTGACCCCGAGCGGTACCGCCAGCACGTCCTGCACGCCGAGCAGGACGGCAGCTTCTCGCTGGTGGCGCTGGTGTGGCTGCCGGGGCAGCGGACCTCGGTCCACGACCACGTGTCGTGGTGCGTGACCGGCGTGCACGAGGGCGAGGAGCAGGAGCGCCGCTACCGTCTGGTGCCCGCCGCCGGGGCCGGTGGCACCGCCCGGCTCGTCGCCACCGAGGACGTCGTCAACCCGCGCGGTTCGGTCTGCGGCTTCGCGCCGCCCGGCGACATCCACCGGGTGTGGAACGCCTGCGGTACGCGCGCGATATCGATCCACGTCTACGGCGCGGACATCGCCCGCCTCGGCAGCAGTGTCCGCCGGGTGTACGAGCTCCCGGCCGACCGGTAATGGCGCTGCTCGGGGAGCGCCCCGCCTCCCGTACGACACCCGCCGCCGCACCCGGCGCCCCACCCGCCGTCCGCGCTCCCGGGAAGCTGCCGGGCCTGGCGCTCGCCGTGCTCGGCGTCGGCGTCGCCTGGGGCGTGCACCGGCTCGTGCCCGGGGTGCCGATGCTCACCGCGGCGGTGGTCCTCGGCATCGCGGCGGCCCATCTGCCGGGCGCCGCGCACACGTTCGTCCGCGGTCCCGGCAAGGCGGGCCTCACGTTCGCCGGGAAGCGGCTGATGCGCGTCGGCATCGTGCTGCTCGGCCTGAAGCTGAGCCTGGACGACGTGCTCGGCCTCGGCTGGGCTTCGGTCGCGATGGTGCTCTGCGTGGTCGCCGTCACCTTCTCCGGCACCTGGTGGCTGGGCCGCCGCATGGGGCTGCGCGGCGACCAGCCGCTGCTGATCGCCACCGGCTACTCGATCTGCGGCGCGTCCGCGATCGGCGCGGTCAGCGAGGTCTCCGAGAGCGACGAGCGGGACACGGCCACGTCGGTGGCCCTTGTGACCCTGTGCGGCACCCTCGCCATCGCCGTACTACCGCTGCTCCAGCACCCCCTCG
This sequence comes from Streptomyces sp. NPDC058284, assembly GCF_042881135.1. Taxonomy (NCBI): domain Bacteria; kingdom Bacillati; phylum Actinomycetota; class Actinomycetes; order Kitasatosporales; family Streptomycetaceae; genus Streptomyces; species Streptomyces sp. NPDC058284. Next base: position 13,730 of record NZ_JBHVYE010000042.1, on the reverse strand, counting down.
GGCTCAGCGACGCGGAGTTCGGGCGCTGGGTCGGGGCGAGCGTGCACGATGTCGGGCAGGTCGTGGCGACCGCACAGACGGCCGGTGCTGGGGCGCTCGGCGACGCGGTCCTGGTCAAGCTGATGCGGGTCGCCCTGCTCGCCCCGCTCGTCGCGGCGCTGGCCCTCTCGGTGCGGGCGCGGCGGCAGGGGCGCGGGGCTGTGGAAGGGACCGCGGGCGGGGCCGCGGAGGGGACCGCGGGCACCAAGCGGCCGCCGCTCGTGCCGCTCTTCGTCGCCGGGTTCCTCGTCATGGTTGCCCTGCGCACCACCGGGTGGCTGCCGGGCGCGGCGATCGAAACGGCGCAGACGGCGCAGGAACTCCTCCTGGCCGCCGCCCTGTTCGGCCTCGGCAGCGCGGTCGACCTGCCGTCCCTGACCCGTACCGGCGGCCGGGTGGCGGCGCTCGGGCTCTTCTCGTGGGTCGTGATCGCGGGGGTGTCGTACGCGGGCGTACTGCTGACGTACTGACCGAACCGACCGACGCGCATGCGAACAACGGAAGCGAACGACTGGGCAGTTGTTCCCTGGAACAGGTGATCGTCGCGCCAGGAATTGCGCGGGGCCCCTGCGGTTGACGATGCTTACGGTGCGCGAGCGACGGGCTGCAGACCGTGACCGCACCCCGGCCCATGTCCCATACAGGGCCGGTGAGTTGGGCCCGGTCCCACGGGTCCGACCTTCCGATGAGTCCCACAAGGAGAAGCACCACCATGAACCTCATCACCGACGTCGTCGCCGGTCTCGCCCACTTCCTCGGCTGGCTGGTCTGACGTCACCCGCATCCGTACGCGGCGGCGCCGCCTCCCCCGTCCCACGGGAGGCGGCGTCGCCGTGTACGGATGCGGGCCGATCGTGTCGCGATCTACGCTCCGGTGCAGAGACGACGATGAGGAGTACGAGACGTGGACCCCCTCTTCCCGGCCCTGAACGCCGCGCGCGGCGAGGCCCTCCGCTTCGGCGAACGCTCACTGACCTATCCCGACCTTGCCTCAACGACTGGCTCACTGGCGCTACGACTGCGCGCCTCGGGCGCCCACCGGGTCGCCGTCTGGGCGACGCCGTCCATGGAGACGGCCGTGGGCGTGGTCGCCGCGCTGCTCGCCGGGGTACCGGCCGTGCCGCTGAACCCGAAGTCGGGCGACTCCGAACTCACCCACATCCTCCGCGACAGCGCACCCTCGCTGGTACTGGCCGAGCCGGACGCCGAACTGCCGCCCGCCCTCGCCGACTTGGCCCGGCACGACATCGACATACGCCAGGACGGCGGGCCCCCACCGGCAGACCTGCCCGCCGAACCCGCCCCAGAGTCCCCCGCCCTGATCGTCTACACCTCCGGCACCACGGGCCCGCCCAAGGGCGCCGTCCTGCCGCGCCGCGCGATCGCCGCCACGCTGGACGCCCTGGAGGACGCCTGGCAGTGGACCGCCGACGACGTCCTCGTGCACGGCCTGCCGCTCTTCCACGTGCACGGCCTGATCCTCGGCACGCTCGGCCCGCTGCGGCGCGGCGGCTCCGTACGGCACCTCGGGCGGTTCACCACCGAGGGCGTGGCGCGGGCTCTCGGCACCGGGGCGACCATGCTGTTCGGGGTGCCGACGATGTACCACCGGATCGCCGAGGCCCTCCCCGGCGCACCCGAGCTGGCGAAGGCGCTGGCCGGGGCGCGGCTCCTGGTCTCCGGCTCGGCGGCGCTCCCGGTCCACGACCACGAGCGCATCGCGGCGGCCACGGGCCGGCGCGTCATCGAGCGGTACGGCATGACGGAGACCCTGATGAACACGAGTGTGCGGGCCGACGGCGAGCCGCGCGCGGGCACGGTCGGCGTGCCGCTGCCGGGGGTCGGCCTGCGGCTGGTCGACGAGAAGGGCGAGGAGCTCGCGGCGGACGGCGGCCCCGAAGCGGTCGGCGAGATCCAGGTGCGCGGCCCGAATCTCTTCACGGAGTACCTGAACCGCCCGGACGCGACCGCCGAGGCCTTCGCGCCCGGCGGCTGGTTCCGCACCGGCGACATGGCGGTGCGGGACACCGACGGATATGTGCGCATCGTCGGCCGCAAGGCCACCGACCTCATCAAGAGCGGCGGCTACAAGATCGGCGCGGGCGAGATCGAGAACGCGCTGCTCGAACACGAGGGGGTGCGGGAGGCCGCGGTCACCGGTGAGCCGGACCCCGACCTCGGGGAGCGGATCGTGGCGTGGATCGTCCCGGCCGACGCCCAAGCCCCGCCGTCGGCCGATGCGTTGGCCGATCACGTGGCCGCGCGACTGGCCCCGCACAAGCGGCCACGGGTCGTGCGGTACCTGGAGGCGCTGCCCCGCAACGACATGGGCAAGATCATGAAGAGGGCGCTGCGGCCAGTGGGCCCCTCCGGCGGCTGAGGAGCGGGATCCGGGGCGGAGCCTCGCGTCGGTGGGTTACGCCGAGCTCCGCCCCGAGCAGGGCACCGGGGCTACCGCACCCCCACCGCCCGCACGATCTCCTGCGAGACGGCCCCGCCCCGGTCATCGCGCGCCGAGGCCCGCAGCGACACGGACTCCGCGCTGTCCGGCACCCTCAACCGCGCCTCCCAGGAAGCCTTCCCACCCTCCCGCTCCAGCGCGACGTCCCGCCACGTCCTGCCCTCGTCGTACGAGACGGACAGCTCGCCGCCCCCGATCCTCCCGGTGTCCCGCGCCCCCTTCACGTACTCGGCGAAGATCCCGACCGGCACGGTACGACCGCCCCGCACCTCGCCCGAGAGGTCCGTGGCCACGTCGAAGCCGAGGTTGAGGAGCGGCAGGAAGGTCTTCCTGTCCGCCGGTGTCTCCTTCGACCTGAAGGTCCACTCGGCGTGGCCCTTCGTCCCGAGCCGCCACCGCTCCGGGTCGAGCGTCGTATCGGTCACGACCTTGTAGGTGTGCTCGGCAGGGTCCGCGTCCCACACGTACACGGCCGGACCCATGCTCCGGTCGGCGCTCACCCCGTCCACGAAGACCTCGCTGACCTGCGTCATCGAGTCCTCGTTCCAGACGTCGCCGAAGCCGGTGTGGTCGGGGCCCGAGTCGCCCCAGCCGGGCACGTCGAACTCCAGGTCGTTGCCCCTGCGCTGCTGGCCCCAGCCGAGGCCGGTGCCGAGCCAGGGGTGCAGGACCGGCTTGAACCAGTCCAGCTCGGTGTGCCCGCCGCCCCGGTAGGCGACGAGGCCGCCGCGCTCCTCCAGCGCGCCGGGACCGGTGGTCACGGACTCGTGCCACAGCTGGCCGCGCCCGGCCGAGACGTACTCCGTCCGCTCGGCCGGGTAGTCGATCTTCTCCTGGAAGCCGAGGCCGACGGGGAAGGTGTCGGTGATCGAGTAGCGGAACTCACCGCCCGTCGCGGGCTTCACCGCGTGGTAGGCGGTGCCGAGGACGGCCAGCTCACTCTTCTCCGGCTCGTACGTGAGGTCCTCGGGCACGGCGCCCTTGTGGCCCTCGGAAAGGTCATACACATAAGGGGTGTTGACGGTGCCGGTGTTCTCGATCCTCCTGCCCGCCTTCGCCGCCGCGACGAGCCTGGCCCCGTCCGCCGCGTCGACCGTGGCGATCTGCAACGGCCGATCGCCGTTGTCGTCGGTGCCGAACCAGGCGTTGAGGCGCCCCGGCCGGTCATCCGTCACGAACAGCGCCTTCGCGCCCGCGTCCTGCGCGGCCTGCCCGAGCCGCGCCGGGGAGAGCTCGCCGGTGCGGCGCACCACGACGGCCCTGCCCCGGACGTCCTTCCCCTCGTACGCGGCCGGCGCGCCGTCGCCCGCGTCCACCAGGGACCAGCGGCTGCGCCCCTCGGCGATCGTGCCGCCGGGCTGCGCGACGGCCTCGCCGATGCCCCGCACGTCCACAAGGGGCTTGCCGAGGCGCCAGACGGTCCGGTACTCGAAGCTGCCCTCGGTGACCTTCCGGGTGGGCGCGGCGAAGACGCTGTCGTACTTCACCGGCACCTGGACGGCGCCCACCAGGTCGGCGCCGCCTGCCGTCCGGTCGTACTCCATCAGGAGCTGCCGGGTCTCGGTGCGCCGGTCCACGGCCGCCCTGATCTCGCGCAGCTTCCGCCCGTCGAGGGTGATCTCGCGGTCCCGGTCGAGGGTGATCTGCGGGTCGGCGAGGAAGCCGAGCCCGAGGGAGTCCTCGCCGCCGGCCCCGCGCACGTCGAGAAAGGTCGAGAGGGCGTACGTGCCCGGTTCCAGGCGCAGTTCCAGGGTGCCGGAGTCGCCGACAGCGGCCGGGAACGGCTCGGTCCCCTCGGCGAGGCGCTGCACCACGAGGTCGGCGGGTGTCGCGGCGCCGTCGCGGTCCTTGACGCGGACGGTGAGCGTGTACCGCTCCTCCTCCTTGACCAGGCCGAACGCCGTGTGGGCGACCTCCTTGCCGCCGCTGCTCGCGACGACGGCGCCGCTGGTGTTCCCGACGGGCGCCTCGGCCGCGTCCCCGGTGACGGTGGTCGACGCGGTGCCGTGCGCCGGGACGGTGAGGGTGGAGTCGGCGAGGGTGACGACTCCGTCGGCGGCACCTCGCGCGTCCAGGCTCAACGCGACCGGTTCGTCAGAGCCGTTGGCGTACGTGAGGGTCTTGGCGACCGGCTTGTCGGTGTCGTACGGCCAGCCGTGGAAGCCGAGGTCGACGCTGCCGGTCGCGGTGACCTTCGCGTCGACGGCGTCGGGCACGCTGACCCGTCCGGCCCCCAGCACATAGGCGGGCGCGCCGAGTTGTTTCGCGCTGGACATCAGGGCGTCCTTGAGCCGGGCGCCCGTCCAGTCGGGGTGCCGCTCGGCGAGCAGGGCGGCGGCGCCCGCGACGTGCGGCGTCGCCATCGACGTACCGCTCATCCCGGTGTAGAGGCCGGTGCCGCCCGCAAGTTGGGAACGGGCCGCGAGGATGTCCACGCCGGGCGCCGACAGGTCGGGCTTGAGCGCGTGGTCACCGGCGCGCGGTCCCTGTCCCGTGAAGTACGCGGCCTCGTCGCGGGAGTCGACGGCGCCGACGGTCAGCGCGGCGTCGGCGGCACCGGGCGAGCCGATGGACGAGGGCGCGCCCGTGTTCCCCGCGGCGATGACGAAGAGGGCGCCGGTCTCCTTGGAGAGGGAGTTGACGGCGACGGCCATCGGGTCGGTCCCGTCACTGGCCTCCTGCGAGCCGAGGCTCATGGACACGACCTTGGCGCCGACGTCCTTCGCGGCCCACTCCATACCGGCGATGATCTCGGACTCGCTGCCGGAACCGTCGTCGCCGAGCACCTTGCCGACGGCGAGCGAGGCGCCCGGCGCGACGCCCTTCTCCTTCGCGCCCTCGGAGCCCGCCCCGCTGCCGCCGACGGTGGAGGCGACGTGGGTGCCGTGGCCGTTGCGGTCGGCCACCTCCTCGCCCGGAACGAAGCTCCTGCTCTCGTCGACGCGCCCCTTGAGGTCCGGGTGCCCGGCGTCGACCCCGGTGTCGAGGACGGCGACCTTCACGCCCTTGCCCGTGAGCCCGGCCGCCCAGGCCTTCGGGGTGCCGATCTGCTCGTTGCTCCGCGCCATGTCGGCCTCGACGCGCCCGTCCAGCCACACCTTGGCGATGCCCGCCGCCCCACCGCGCACGGACCGCCACAGCGCGCCCGGCTCATCGGCCCTGACGGCAACGCCGTCGACGCTCGGCAGGGACCGCACCTTCTCGACCCCGCGCGGCAGTTGGGCGCGTGGGCCGCGGGCCGTGCCGTTGTCGTACGTGACGATGAGGGGCAGCGGGGCGCCCGCCCGGCCCAGCCGGATCAGCTCGGTCACGTCGAACAGCCGCTGGTCGAGGACGCCGGAGCGCAGATATGGCCGCGCCTCGTCCGGTACGACGGTGACGTGCCCGTCCGAGATCAGGCTGCGCACCGCCCCGCTCGCCCCGGCGGGCCGGTCGACGGTGACGGTCCGCCGCCCGCCCGGGAGCCGGGTGACGGTGACCCGGTCGCCGGTGATCAGGGTGACGGTGTGGGCGGAGCGCGCGATACGGGTGGTGGGCGCCGGGGTGCCGCCGCCCGCCGGCCCTTCGGCGGTGGCTTGCTGCCCCGCGGGAAGCAGGGCGAACACGAGACCGGCGGCGGCCACGAGCGGGGCTCTTCGCCGCACGGGGGCTCTGGTCATGGGGCTGCCTCTCTTCGTCGGACCCGGGCGGGGGTGGTGCCGGGCACTGCGAAGAGTGTCGGGGCCCTTGTGGCGTACGGGAGTTGGCGGGACGTGGCGGGAATCCGCCAGGGCACCTACCCGCCGGCGGCGCGGGTTCGCGGCCCCGAGGCCCTCGGTGCGCCGGTGTGGCTGACAGCCACCAGCGGGCTCCGCAACAATGCCGTTGGCAGATGTGGGGCATCGACACAGCTCAACGGGGGCGTCGCATGGACGGGTTGGTGGAGTTCACGACCGAGGACGGCGCGCGGGTCGTCGTCGCCGACGTGGACGACGGCTCCGGCTCCCGCCTCGTCTCCCGCGGCGACGAACCCGCCTTGGCGGCCCGCACGTTCGAGGCGTCGCTCGACGGCGCGCGGGCCGCCGCGGCGTCCGCGCTGCGGGTGTTCCGCGACGGCAGCCTCCGGCCCGACTCGGTCGAGATCGAGTTCGGGGTACGGATGTCGGCGGAGGCAGGCGCCGTGATCGTGAAGGGCCAGGCCGAGGGCCACCTCGTGGTCCGCCTCACCTGGACACCGGACGCGCCCCCGCGGGCTGAGGAGTGGGCCACCGCCGGGACCGCTGCCGGGACCGCCGCGTCGGCAGGTCAGGCAGGCCCGTCGGGGCAGTCGGCGCAGACAGGGCAGTCAAGGGGGACAGGGCAGTCACCGGAGCCGACCGGCGCGCCATGAGCAGCATGTCCTGGCACGCCCGGATCCAGTGCGGCCACGCGAGACGGGCGCGGGCTCCCTGGTCTCCGAGCGCCACCTGCTGACCTGCGCACACGTCGTCCGCGCCAGCGGGGCCCGCGAGGTCACCGTCCGCTTCCCGCACCACAGGCCGCTCGGCGCGGTCGCGGCCGTCGTGAGCGCGCACGGCGGCTGGAACGGCGGGGAGGACGACCCCGGCGACCTCGCCGTCCTCGAACTGGAGTGCCCCGTCCACGTCACCCCGGCCGCCTTCGCCACGCCCGAGGACGCGTACGGCCATCCACGGCCCCGGCTGCTCGTCTACGGGCTCCCGAAGGGGTACGAGGAGGGCACGTTCGCCGAATACCGGGCCACGCGGCCCAGTTGACCGCCACCCGGAACGGCTGTACCGCGACGCGGTGGGCCCGCTCGGTCCGCCGGTGCCGCCGGGGGGGCTTCGCCCCGCTCCGGTCGGCGGCCTGGTACGTGCTCTCCGAGGTCGACGGTCCGGACGCGGTGAGCCGGCTGGCGGACCGCCTGCGCCTGCCGCTCGAAGCGTCCGCGGTCCCCGCACGTCCGCGGCACCCCTGACACCCGCGCCGTCCGCGGTCCCCGGTGGGTCGCCACCTGCCTGGTCGCCGATCCTCGTGGAGATCGACCACAGCGGCGCGGGCGGCAACCGCGTACGGCCCTACGCCGCGCGGAGCCTGGGCATCCCGTTCATCGGGATCGCCGCGGCTGGGCATCCCGTTCATCGGGATCGCCGCGGACAGCCGGGCCCGTCGGCGTCTGCTCGACGCGGGGGCCCGGTTCACCCGCCGACTGCTGTCGGACGTGGTCGGCGCGCTCCACGACATGTGAGACCGCCGACCCCCGGGGGACGAGGGACTGGGGACGAGGGACGGGGGACGGCTGGGCGCGGTCTCCACCGGCGCCGCCCGCCGCGAAACATCACCCGTGCGGCGGCACCCCGCCCGGCTCAGTCCAGCGCGCGTGCCGCCCGCGCCCGCCGCACGATGCGAGAGAGGACCGCTGCCCGGTGGTCCGCACGGTCTGCGCTCTCGGGAGGATCTGCCATGACCGTCAGTCTGGAGCAGTTGCGCCGCTGCCATATCGCCGTAGACCTGGGAGCCTCGCGGACCCGGGTGTTCGTCAAGGGGGTGGGCCTCGTCGTCGACGAGCCGAGCGCCGCCGCCGTCAACACCCGCACGGGCGCGCTCATCGCGGTCGGCCGGTTCGCCGAGGAGATGACGGGACGTACGCCCGCCTACATCCGGGTGGCCCGTCCCGTCTCCGGCGGCACCGTCGTCGACATCGACATGGCGCAGCGCATGCTGCGCAACCTGATCAGCGAGAAGCTGCGCCGCACCCTGCGCCGCAAGCCCCGGCTGCGCGCCGCCGTCTGCACCCCGCACGACGCGGATCCGCTCGCCCAGCGCGCCGCCGTCGAGACCATGGTCGGGCTCGGCGCGCGCCGCGTGGAACTGGTCGACACGCTCATCGCGGCGGCGGTCGGCTGCGGCCTGCCCGTGGAACGTCCCGAAGCGACGATGATCCTCGTCTGCGGCGCCGCGACCACGCAGGTCGCGGTCCTCTCCCTCGGCGCGATCGTGACCGCCGAGCGCATCCCGGTGGGCGGCGAGGCGATCGACAACGCGGTCGTGCAACACCTGCGCCACCACCACGAGTTGATGCTGCCTGCCCAGTCCGTACGCCCTCTCCAGCTCGCCCTGCACGGCAACGGCCTCACGCCGCAGGGCCCGGAGTCGACGGAGATCCACGGCAGGGACGTCGCGACGGGCGCGGCCCGTTCCGTCCGCGTGGAGACGGCCGCGGTCCGCGACGCCATCCACACCCCGCTCACCGCCGTCCTCGACGGCATCGGCAAGGTGCTGCGCGACTGCCCGCCGGATCTGGTGGCCGACCTCGCGGACCGCGGCATCATGATGGTCGGCGGCAGCGCGCTGCTCCCCGGCCTCGACCAGCTGCTGCGGACCGCCACCGGAATGCCCGTACACATCGCGGAGCGACCCGATGTGTGTGCCGTGATGGGACTCGGTGCGATGCTGGAGGGCAAGATCCAACCGCTGTCCCTGGCTCCGCTCTCCGGCTGACCGGGCCGCCGCCCCCACCGACCACGGAGCGCGCAGTACGTGACCGAGATGCCCGAAGGAGCGGACGCGGCACCGCCCTCGCTGCAGCCGATCCTCGAAGCGGTCCTCAGCGTCGGCACGGACCTCGAACTCCGTGCCACGCTCCAGCACATCGTGGACAGCGCGGCGAGGCTGACCGGGGCGGGGCTCGGCACGCTCGGCGTCGACGCCGCCGGTCGCGAGGGTCCGGCCGAGCTCTACGTGGCGGGCGGCCCCGGACGCTTCCCCGAGGGGGTGCCGACCGTGCGGCCGACCGCCGACGGCACGGTCATCGACGTACCGGTATACGTTCACGACGAGCCGTTCGGCACGCTCCTGCTGGCGCGCAAGGAGCGCGGCGGCCCCTTCACGGAGGAGGACCGGCAGCTCCTGCGGGTCCTGGCGAGCCAGGCGGGCATCGCGATCGGCAACGCCCGGCTCTTCGAGGCGGCCCGGCAGCGGGAGCGCTGGATCGAGGGCGCGGCGGCGGTCACCACGGCCCTGCTCACCGGCGAGGCGGCGGCCGACGCGCTGATGACGGTCGCGGACCGGGCGAGGATCCTCGCGGGCGCGGCGGCGGGCGTGATCCTGCAGCCGACGGAGACGGGGGGCATGCGGATCGTGGCGGCGGCCACGGACGGTGCGCCGCACGGCTGGGGCAAGACGGCCGACGCCCGGCCCCGCGGGACGTCATCCGACACGGGCCCCGGCCCCGGTCCCGGCTCCGGCTCCGGCCCGCGCCCGACCGCCCCCGTGTCGCGTCAGGGGAGCACTAGTGCCCCGAACCCACAACCGAAGCCGAAGCCGAAGCCGAAACCACAATTGCAACCGAACTCACACCCCTACCCCCCGAGCCACAACGACCTCATCGGCACCACCATCGAACCCGGCAGCGCGGTGCTCGAGCAGTTGCTCGGTGGGGAGCCCGTCTTCATCGAGGACTCGGCGACCGATCCCCGCATGACGACGCACGTACGCCTCCGCTTCGGCCCCAGCATGATGCTGCCGTTGCAGGCCGGCGGCCGGCTCATCGGCACGCTCGCCCTGCCCCGCCGACGCGGCGCGCCCGCCTACACCGCGGCCGAACGCCTGCTCGCCACGCAGTTCGCCTCGCAGGCCGCACTGGCCCTCGTACTGGCCGACGCCCAGCAGAGCAGGCAACGCCTCGCGGTCTTCGAGGACCGCGACCGCATCGCCCGTGACCTGCACGACCTCGTCGTCCAGCGCCTCTTCGCCACCGGCATGATGCTGGACGCGACCCGCCGCAGGGCCCGGTCGACGAAGGTCGAGTCCACGCTCGATCTCGCCGTCGACGAGCTGGAGTCCACCATCCAGGAGGTGCGCACGGCCATCTTCGCGCTCCAGCAGCCGCCCGCCGACGCCCCGGCCACCTTCCGCGGGAAGGTCCTGCGCGAGACGGCGGGCGCCGCCGCGGTCCTCGGCATCCAGCCGTCGGTGCACTTCGCCGGTGCGGTCGACAACCGGGTCACGGACCCGACCGCCAGCCACCTGCTCGCGGCCCTGCGCCGCGCGCTGGCCGCCACGTCACGCCGCACGGGCGTCACACGGGTCGACGTGGTCATCGACGCGAGGGCGACCCTGCCCGACCACCGGGAGGGAGTACGCCTGACGGTGTACGACGACGGGGACACGGGGGATACGGGCGGCGCGAACGGTACGGAGGCGGGCACGACGGTGACTTGGCAGGCACCGCTGTAATCCCCCCCACAGACCGCCAACCACCCCGACCCCCAAGGCCGAGGCCAACACCAGCAGCACACCAGCACCGACCCCGCCCGGCACCAGCCTCACAACGCCACCACCGAAACCTCCGTAGCCTTCACGCTCGTCCACACCTCCGCCCCGTCCACGAGCCCCAGTTCCAGCGCGGCCTGCGGAGTGATCTCGGCGACCAGGTCGGGCGCCTCGTCCGACGCGATCAGGACGCGCAGCCGGCTCCCGGCGGTGGTGATCTCGCGTACCCGCCCCGGCCATACGTTGCGCGGGCTGCCCTGCGGCCTCTCGCGGTGCACCGACACCGCCTCCGGGGCGATGACCGCGAGCGCCCGCGCCCCCGCCGTCGGCGGGTCGGCGACGACCAGGCGGCCGTCCCCGGCGAGGACGAGCGACCCGTCGGTGTCCGCGGTGCCGGGCCAGGCGTTGCGGCCGAGCATGCGGGCCACCCAGGGCGAGCGCGGGTGCCGGGTGACGTCGGCGGGCGGCGCGTCCTGCAACGTACGGCCTTCGTCGAGTACGAGGACCCGGTCGGCCAGCGACACCGCCTCGACGGGGTCGTGCGTGACGATGAGGCACACCCCGCCGAACCCGTCGAGGTGGCGGCGCAACGTGTGGCGGACGTGGGCGCGGGTGGTCTGGTCGAGGGCGGCGAGCGGTTCGTCGAGGAGCAGCAGCCGGGGCCGCGCCGCCAACGCTCGGGCCAGCGCGACCCGTTGGGCCTGCCCGCCGGACAGCTGGGCGGGCCTGCGGTGCGCGAGATGGCCGACGCCGAGCCGGTCGAGCCAGTCCTGCGCGTCGCGGCGGGCCTCGGCGCGCCGGACGCCCTGCGCGCGCAGCCCGTAGGCGGTGTTGCCGAGGGCGTTCAAGTGGGGGAAGAGCGCGCCTTCCTGGGGGACCCAGGCGACGCCGCGGCGGTGCGGCGGCAGCGCGGTGACGTCGCGCTCACCGAGCCGCAGGCGGGCGTGGGCGCGCGGGGTCAGACCGAGCAGGGCGCGCAGCAGCGTGGTCTTGCCCGCGCCGTTGGGCCCGACGACGGCGATGGTGGTGCCGGGCTCGGCGTCCAGGGTGAGCTCGTTGTGCCCGGTCACGTCGGCGTGCAGGGCCCAGCGCTCCTGCGGGGCCGGGGTTTTGACGAGCGGCGCGGGGGGCGTCGCCAGAGGGTCGTCCCCCTCCTCGGAGTCGGCGGGCCGCTCCCGTACGCGTACGGAGGGGGCCCCCGTCGTCCACCGCCCCCGCAGCCCGGCCAGTACGGCCATCGCGATGGCGAGCAGCAGCAGCGACAGCGAGGTCGCGGCCTCCGGCGAGTCCTGGAGCAGCAGGTACACCTGGAGCGGCAGGGTCTGGGTGGTGCCGGGCAGGTTGCCCGCGAAGGTGATCGTGGCGCCGAACTCGCCGAGGGCCCGCGCCCAGGTCAGCGCGGCGCCCGCGACGAGCCCGGGGGCGACCATCGGCAGGGTGACGGTGAGGAACACCCGTACCGGGGAGGCCCCGAGCGAGGCCGCCGTCTCCTCGAAGCCGGGCCGCAGCCCGCCGAGGGCGCCCTCGAGACTGATGACGAGGAACGGCATGGCCACGAACGTCGCCGCGACGACCGCGCCCGACGTGTGGAAGGGCAGCACGATCCCGAAGGTGTCCTCCAGCCAGGGCCCGAGAAGGCCGCGCCGCCCGAACCCGAGGAGGAGCGCGACGCCGCCGACGGTGGGCGGCAGCACCATCGGCAGCAGAACGAGGGACCGTACGAGCGCCTTCCCGCGGAACTCGACCCGGGCGAGGAGCCAGGCCAGTGGCACCCCGAGCACCAGCGAGAGCCCGAGCGCCCAGAAGGACACGAGCAGGGACAGCTTGAGGGCCTGGGTGACGCCGGGGGTGCTCAGATGCGTGCCGAGGTCGCCCCACTCGGTCCTGGCGAGGATGCCGACGAGCGGCATCAGCAGGAACGCGACGGCGAGCAGGGCGGGAACGGCGAGCGTCAGCGGCGCGCGGGGACGCGTGCGAGGGCGGCGGCGGTTCATGGTGAATGTGCAGGCTACGGCTTCTGGAAACCCGCGTCGCGCAGGAGCTTCTGCGCCTGAGGCGTGCTGAGCCACTTGACGAACGCGGCGGCGGCGTCACCGTTCTTCGAGCCCTTGAGGGTGGCGGCCGGGTAGGAGGCGACGGCGTTCTGCGCGTCGGGGATCTCGACGGCGTCGACCTTGTCGGTCGCGGTGGCGGCGTCCGTACGGTAGACGATGCCGGCGTCGGCCTCACCGAGCTCCACCTTGCTGAGCACGGAGCGGACGTTGGCCTCCTTGGAGACCGGCTTCACCTTGACGCCCTGCTTGTCCAGGACCTGCTTGCTGTAGCGGCCGACGGGCACGGTGTCGTCGGCGAGGACGACCTTCAGCTTGCTGTCGCCCAGATCCTTCAGCCCCTTCACCTTGTCCGGGTTGCCTTCGCGGGTGGCGATGACGAGGCGGTTCTTGGCGATGACGGTAGGGGCGCCGGTCTCACCCGTGAGCCCCTCCATGGTCTTGGTGTCGGCGGTGACGAGGACGTCGGCGGGCGCCCCCTGCTTGACCTGCGCGGCGAGCTCCTGCGAACCGGCCGCGGAGACCGTGATGTCCGTGCCCGGGTGCGCCTTCTCGTACGCCTTCTCGGCGGCGGCGAAGACATCGGTGAGCGACGAGGCGGCAAGAACGGTGAGCTTCACGTCCTTGCCCCCGCCCTTCTTCTCGCTCCCGCTGTCGTCATCGCTCCCACAGGCGGCGAGCGGAACGAGCAGCGCGGCGGTCACGACGGCGGCGGCGGTACGGCGGACGGTGCGGGCGGGGAACTTCGGGGACATGGCAGAGCTCCTGGCGAAATGGTGAGCGGCGAACGGAGAAGGCGGAAGGGACCCGCAACGAACCGAGCCTTTGCTCAGAGCCTGTGTCATATCCCCGGCCGGGTGGTCGCCGCCTGGCACGCACGCTCGCCGCGTTGCCGAAAAGCCCTAGTAGCTCCGCTACAAGGACTT
>NZ_JBHVYE010000041.1:54162-54560 GCF_042881135.1 Streptomyces sp. NPDC058284 | reverse complement strand
CAGTTCCCCGCGCCCCTAGGGGAGCCTGCGTTGGCGCCCCGTCAGGGGCGCGGGGAACTGCGCGAGCAACCGAGGCCGGCCGGCACACGCCCCCGTTTCCGCCGGAGGCAGTCGCGGTGGCGTGCCCGGTCGGCTTTCGCAGGGCGTCTGGGGGCGCGGGGATCTCCCAGGGGCGCGGGGAACTGCGCGAGCAACCGAAGGCGGCCCGCACTCGCCTCCGATTCCGCCGGAGGCAGTCGCGTCTGCGGGGCTGTGGTTCGTCGGCTTGTGCGGGTGCGTGGTGGCTGGCCGCGCAGTTCCCCGCGCCCCTCGGGGGGGCGCTGGGCCGGGGGCCGGCGGGGGGGGGGGGGGGGGGCGCGGGCCCCCCGCCCCCCCCCCCCCCCCCCCGCCCCCCCCCG
>NZ_JBHVYE010000041.1:0-54153 GCF_042881135.1 Streptomyces sp. NPDC058284 | reverse complement strand
GTTCCCCGCGCCCCTGGGGGAGCCTGCGGCAGTGCCCCGTCAGGGGCGCGGGGAACTGCGCGAGCAACCCGAGCCGACCCGCACCCGAATCCGCACCGGACCGCACCCGAATCCGCACCGGACCGCACCCGAATCCGCACCGGAGCCCGCAGCGCGGCTACAGATGGGCGCGGAGCCAGTGGCGTACCGACTGGGCCACGCCCCGGCCCCGGAGCAACGCCCCGCCGTGCCCGGCCCCCGCCTCCGTCCGCACCGTCACATCCACCGGCCCCGCCCGCCGCAGCGCCCGCGCAAGCTCCGCGGAGTGCGAGGGCGGCACGAAATCGCCCGTCGAGTGGATCAGCAGCAGTGGCGCGTCATTCGCGCCCGACGCGTGGGACGTGACGGACAGGTCGTCCCACCGCGCCAGACAGCTCCGCCCGGCACCGCGCCGCGGCACGCACCCCGCAAGCCGCTCGGCGGCCCTGCGCAGCTTCCGGCGCTCGGCGGACGCGCCGGACCTCGCGCCGTCCTTCCAGGCGCGGTACGGCGACACCACGGGGGAGAGCGCCACGACCCCCCGTACCCGCGACCGCCCCGCCCCGTACGTCGCGGCCTGCAGGGCGAGGTGCCCGCCCGCCGAGGACCCGAGCACGAGCGGCAGCGTCTCGCCGCCGCCCCGGCGCCGCACCCAGCGCAGCGCCGCGAGGACGTCGTCGCGCTGCGCGGGCCACGCCGCGTCCGAGGTCAGCCGGTAGTCGGTGTCGTACACGGTGAAGCCGCGCGCCGCGAACCACCGCGCCCAGCCGCTCCAGTCGGTGTCCTTGGACCAGTAGCCGCCGTGCACGATGACGAGCGGAGGGCCGGCCTCGCCGTACACCGTGATGTTCTGACGGGGATGTCCCCCGTAATGGACGAGCCGCCCGTGCGGCGGCTCGGGGGCCGCCTCGGCGGCGGCACTGGACGACAGTAGCGCCCCGCAGAGGGCCAGGCTCAGCAACGTACGACACATGGCGAGATGCTGCACCGCGCGGGCGTCCGGTTCCCGCACAACCCCTGCGCGCCACCTGTGCGAGTGGCGACGCGTTCCCCTGTTCGCCCGCAGTGCTCCAGTGTTCGCCCGCAGTGCTCATGTGACGCGACGACCAACGAGCTACGCCTTGTGGGCAATGAAAATGGTGGCCTCGTCGGCATGTGCAGACGAGACCACCACGGAGGGATCAAGGTGAACGGCGGGTCAGCGCACGTCGCCCATGAGCCCGCTGACCTTCTTGCGCGCCATGTAGACCGAGATGCCCGCGAGCACCGCGGCCGTGGCCTCCAGGGCGACCATGCCCCGGCCGTTGAGGTCGACGCCGGCGATGGCGAGCATGCCGGTCACGCTGTCGCCCGCGGTGACGGCGAGGAAGAAGACACCCATCATCTGGGAGGCGTACTTCGCGGGCGCCATCTTCGTGGTCAGGGAGAGACCCACGGGGGACAGGCACAGTTCGGCGACCGTGTGCATCAGGAAGATCAGCACCAGCCACCACATGGTGACCTTCGTGTCGCCGGTGGCCATGCCCATCGGGACGAGGAACACGAAGAACGAGGCGCCGGCCATCACCAGGGCGAAGGAGAACTTCACGATGGTGCTGGGCTCGCGGTCGCTGCGGGCCATTTTGATCCACAGCGCGGCGAAGACCGGGGCGAGCAGCATGATGAAGCCCGGGTTCAGCGACTGGAACAGGGTGTTCGGCATCTCCCAGCCGAAGATGTCCCGGGAGGTGTGGGAGTCACCGAAGAGGGACAGCGTCGACGCGCCCTGGTCGAAGATCATCCAGAAGATCGCGGCGGCCACGAAGAACCAGATGAACGCCGTCATCTTCGTCTGCTCTTCGGTGTTGAGCTCCTTGTCCCGCTTGATCTTGACCAGGACCGCGACGGGGATCAGCAGCCCGGCGACGGTGATCGGGAGCAGCGCCCAGTTCAGGGTCAGGCGGTAGACGTCGGTGAAGGCCACGACGAGGTAGAACGCCGCGATGACGGCGACGGCACCCAGCGTCTTGACGATGACGCCACGCTTTTCCTCGGCCGACAGCGGGTTCGGGACCAGGCTGCTCTCCGCGGAGAGGTGCCGGGAACCGACCATGAACTGGATCGCGCCGAGCGCCATGCCTACGGCGGCCAGGCCGAAGCCCAGGTGCCAGTTGACCTTCTCACCGAGGATGCCGATGGCGAAGGGCGCGGCGAAGGCACCGAGGTTGATGCCCATGTAGAAGATGGTGAAGCCACCGTCGCGACGGAGGTCCTTCGGGTCGCTGTAGAGCTGGCCGACCATCGTCGAGATGTTGGCCTTCAGCAGACCCGAGCCGACCGCGACCAGGGCCAGGCCGACGAAGAACATCACCGAGCTCGGCAGGGCCAGGCACACATGGCCGGCGACGATCACGCAACTCGCGATCGCGACGGTCTTGCGGGCGCCCCAGACGCGGTCGCCGAACCAGCCGCCGGGCATGGCCATGAGATAGACCATGGCCACGTAGACGGAGTAGATGGCCGTGGCGGCCGCCGCGGTGTACGCGAGACCGCCGCCCTGGCTGCCGGTGGCCGCGTCGGCGCCGCCGGAGACCAGGTAGAGCACGAGCAGGGCGCGCATGCCGTAGTAGGAGAACCGCTCCCACATTTCGGTCATGAACAGAGTGGCCAGTCCGCGGGGGTGGCCGAAGAAGGTCTTCTCGGTGCCAGGGGTGCTGGCGGAGTCCTTCGTCAGGCTGGACGCCATGGTCGATCCTCGTGGGTTCGGGACGCGCGGCCGGAGCGTGTGCGCGCCCGGTGGGGGGCGGTCGGCACCGTTGTCGCGAACGTCCAACCCCACGCCCAGGGGAGATTCGTCCCGTGAGAAGGGACGAGGGACGGCGACTCCGGGATCCACACCCTGGCGCATCCTCGCGCTCAGGGCCCGACCACAGGTCATTCCTTTCAAGGCCGGCCGGGGCCGACCCGCACATAAAAGAGACCTAAGGCCGCACAGTGGGCCAAAGGTCCTTTGGGTAGTGCATCAGGCGTTGGGTCACCATACGACACCCCAGGGAGGCATATGGAAGGACTTGAGACATGGATCACAGGTTTCGCTGCAACCAGCAGCACACAATCAAAGGTGTTTCTCAGAATCGCTTCCCACAGCCGCAGGCGTCTCCCTCCACTGTGCGAGCACCTCCCGAGCGTTGTCCAGTGCGGACTACCATCACCCCATGACCCGTGTACTGCTCGCCGAGGACGACGCGTCCATCTCGGAGCCGCTGGCCCGTGCCCTGCGCAGGGAGGGTTACGAGGTCGAAGTGCGTGAGGACGGCCCGACCGCTCTCGACGCCGGGCTGCAGGGCGGTGTCGATCTTGTCGTACTCGATCTGGGACTGCCCGGCATGGACGGCCTCGAGGTGGCGCGAAGGCTGCGCGCCGACGGGCTCACGGTGCCGATCCTCATCCTGACCGCGCGCGCCGACGAAGTGGACACCGTCGTCGGCCTGGACGCCGGCGCCGACGACTACGTGACCAAGCCGTTCCGCCTCGCCGAGCTGCTCGCCCGGGTCCGGGCCCTGCTTCGGCGCGGCTCCACCGAGCCGAAGGAGGCGCCCGCCACGCACGGCGTACGGATCGACGTCGAGTCGCACCGCGCGTGGATGGGCGACGAGGAGCTGCAGCTCACCGCGAAGGAGTTCGACCTGCTCAGGGTCCTGGTCCGGGACGCGGGCCGGGTGGTCACCCGTGACCAGCTGATGCGGGAGGTCTGGGACACGACGTGGTGGTCCTCGACCAAGACCCTCGACATGCACATCTCCTGGCTCCGCAAGAAGCTGGGCGACGACGCGGCGAATCCCCGGTACATCGCGACGGTACGGGGCGTGGGTTTCCGCTTCGAAAAGAGCTGAGTCCCGCCCCGTCAGGGGCGCGGGGAACGGCGCGAGCAACCAAAAGCAAACCCGCACCCGCCATGCTTGCCGCCGCAGGCAGACGCGTCTGCGGCTCCGTCGTGGCCGCCCGCGCAGTTCCCCGCGCCCCTGGGGGAGCCTGCGGCGGCGCCCCGTGAGGGGCGCGGGGAACGGCGCGAGCAACCAAAAGCAAACCCGCACCCGCCGTAGATGCCGCCGCGGGCAGGCGCGTCTGCGGCTCCGTCGTGGCTGGCGGCGCAGTTTCCCGCGCCCCTGGGGGAGCCTGCGGTAGCGCCCCTTGAGGGGCGCGGGGAACGGCGCGAGCAACCAAAAGCGGACCCGCACCCGCCATGCTTGCCGCCGCGGGCAGGCGCGTCTGCGGCTCCGTCGTGGCTGGCCGCGCAGTTCCCCGCGCCCCTGGGGGAGCCTGCGGCAGCGCCCCTTAAGGGGCGCGGGGAACGGCGCGAGCGGCCAAGGCTCAAGGGCACCGAACCCGAGCGGGCCCGCGACGCGGGACACTACTCGCATGCGCCGCAGACTGATCAACAGCACCCTCGCCGTCGTCCTCGTGGTGATCGCCGTCTTCGGCGTGAGCCTCGTCATCGTCGAGACGAGGACGATCAGCAGCAGCGCCCAGGAGCGCGTGGACTCCGAGGCCCTGCGCCTCGCCAGCATCGTCGACAGCCGGCTGATCAGCGAGGAGCGGATCACCGGCGACATCCTGCGCGACCAGGTCGCCACCGACCGCTACGCCCGCATCGAGTTCCCCGGCCGGGACGCCATCGAGATCGGCACCCGCCCGACCGGCGAGGTCATCAGCGCCACCCGCCCCGGCGAGCAGGGCGAGCGAGTCACCGTCCAGGAGCCGAAGGCCGCAGTCACCCGCGAGGTCGGCCGCACCCTGCTGATCATCGCCGCCGTCGCGCTGCTCGCCATCGTCGCCGCCGTACTCCTCGCCGTACGCCAGGCCAACCGCCTCGCCTCGCCGCTCACCGACCTCGCGGAGACCGCCGAACGCCTCGGCTCCGGCGACCCCCGCCCCCGGCACAAGCGGTACGGCGTCCCCGAGCTTGACCGCGTCGCCGACGTCCTGGACTCATCGGCCGAGCGCATCGGACGCATGCTGACCGCCGAGCGGCGCCTGGCCGCCGACGCCTCGCACCAGCTGCGCACTCCGCTCACCGCGCTCTCCATGCGCCTGGAGGAGATCACGGTCACCGAGGAGCTGGACACGGTGAAGGAGGAGGCGACGATCGCGCTGGCCCAGGTGGAGCGGCTGACCGACGTCGTGGAGCGGCTGCTCACCAACTCCCGTGACCCGCGCACCGGTTCGGCCGTCGCCTTCGACCTGGACGAGGTCGTCAAGCAGCAACTGGAGGAGTGGCGCCCGGCCTACCGCAGCGCGGGCCGCGCCATCGTCAGCTCGGGCAAGCGGCACCTGGAGGCCGTGGGCACGCCGGGCGCGGTGGCGCAGGTGCTCGCCGCGCTGATCGAGAACTCCCTGATGCACGGTGGCGGCACGGTCGCACTGCGTACCCGCGTCACCGGCAACCAGGCGGTCATCGAGGTCACGGACGAGGGCCCCGGCGTCCCCGCCGACCTCGGCGCGCGGATCTTCGAGCGGACCATCAGCGGCCGGAACTCGACGGGAATCGGCCTCGCGGTAGCCCGGGATCTGGCCGAGGCGGACGGCGGCCGTCTGGAGATGCTGCAGACGCAGCCGCCCGTCTTCGGCCTGTTCCTGTCGCGTACGCCGCTGTCGAAGGAGACGGACCACGAGCCGGAGGACAACCCGGTGCGCTAGCCGGTCGGCAGCCAGCAGCCAGCAGCCAGCAGCCAGCAGCCAGCAGCCAGCAGCCAGCAGCCAGCGGTCAGCGGCCAGCAGCCAGCGGTCAGCGGCCACTCAGCCACCCGCCCGCCCCGACCCCCGTCCGGCGCCTCAGCCCGCGCGTCGTACGACCGGCGGTTCGCCCGTCTGCTCGTCCTCCAGGAACGATTCCGCATGCGCGACGGTCTCGCGGGCGGGCAGCGCCTTGAACACCCAGGAGCGGTAGGACCAGAAGCGGAAGAGCGTCGCGATGCCCATGCCGAGGAACTTGAAGAAGTTCGCCTGCAGCTTGCCGTCCCAGCCGAACCAGTACGTCGCCGCGTAGAGCACGCCGTTCTCGATGACGAGGCCGACCACGCTGAACAGCAGGAACAGCGTGAGTTCCTTGGTGCGGCCGCTCTTGTCACGGTCCCGGTACGTGAAGTAGCGGAACCCCACGTAGTTGAAGACGATGGCGACGACCGTGGCGATCACGCTCGCCCGCACCACGTGCAGGTCCGTCATGTGCCGCACGAGGTTGAAGACCCCGAAGTTCACCAGAGTTCCGACCGCCCCCACGGCTCCGAACTTGGCGATCTCGCGCGTGAGGCTGTCCAGCCGCACCCGCAGTGCGCCCCGTTCCGTCATGGTGGTCGCCCCAGCCCCCGTCGATTCGTACCGGTCGGTTCGTACCGGTTGTTTACGCGCCGACGGATTGGTGTTTCGGTCGTGTCGACCCAGCCATGCTAACCAGCGGCCCTCTCCGGCGCGCGCGGGCGCCCGGACACTGTGGCGCCGCTGTGACAGGAGCGGCCCAGGGGGCGCTGGTATCCGGCCGTTCCCGGGTGGCCGGTACCGGCCGATACCCTGGGGGTGTGACGTTCCCGGTAGTCGGCATGGTCGGCGGCGGTCAGCTCGCCCGCATGACCCACGAGGCGGGCATCCCCCTCGGCCTGAAATTCAAGCTCCTCAGTGACACCCCGCAGGATTCCGCGGCCCAGGTCGTCGGCGATGTCGTCATCGGCGACTATCGCGACCTGGACACGCTGCGTGACTTCGCGCGGGGCTGCGACGTGATCACCTTCGATCACGAACACGTACCCACCGAGCATCTACGGGCCCTGGAGGCGGACGGCATCCCCGTGCGCCCGGGGCCCGACGCGTTGGTGCACGCCCAGGACAAGGGCGTGATGCGCGAGAAGCTCACGGAGATCGGCGTGCCCTGCCCGCGCCATCGGATCGTGAGGGACCCGGCCGACGTGGCCGCCTTCGCGGCCGAGGGCGCGGCGGACGGCGGCGACGGCTTCCCCGTGATCCTCAAGACGGTGCGGGGCGGCTATGACGGGAAGGGGGTGTGGTTCGTACGTTCCGTCGAGGACGCCGAAGACCCCTTCAGGGCCGGTGTCCCCGTGCTCGCCGAGGAGAAGGTCGACTTCGTGCGCGAACTGGCGGCGAACGTCGTCCGCTCGCCGCACGGCCAGGCCGTCGCGTACCCCGTCGTCGAGTCCCAGCAGGTCGACGGCGTCTGCGACACGGTGATCGCCCCCGCCCCCGGCCTCTCCGAGGAACTGGCGGGCCAGGCGCAGGAGTTGGCGCTGAACGTGGCCAACGAACTCGGTGTGGTCGGCCACCTTGCGGTTGAGCTCTTCGAGACGCGCGACGGCCGCATCCTCGTCAACGAACTGGCGATGCGCCCGCACAACTCCGGCCACTGGACGCAGGACGGCGCGATCACCTCGCAGTTCGCCAACCACGTCCGCGCCGTCCTCGACCTGCCGCTCGGCGACCCGCGCCCGCGCGCCAGGTGGACCGTGATGGCCAACGTCCTCGGCGGGGACTACCCCGACATGTACGCCGCGTACCTGCACTGCATGGCGCGCGACCCGCAGTTGAAGATCCACATGTACGGCAAGGACGTGAAGCCCGGCCGCAAGGTCGGTCACGTGAACACCTACGGCGACGATCTGGACGAGGTCCTCGACCGCGCCCGCCACGCAGCCGGCTACCTCAGAGGAACGATCACCGAATGACCTCCCCCGTTGTTGGCATCGTCATGGGGTCCGACTCGGACTGGCCCGTCATGGAGGCCGCGGCCCAGGCCCTCGCCGAGTTCGAGATCCCCTTCGAGGTCGACGTCGTCTCCGCGCACCGCATGCCGCACGAGATGATCGCGTACGGCGAGCAGGCCGCCGAGCGCGGCCTCAAGGCGATCATCGCGGGCGCGGGCGGCGCCGCGCACCTGCCCGGCATGCTCGCGTCGGTGACCCCGCTGCCGGTGATCGGCGTGCCGGTCCCGCTGAAGTACCTGGACGGCATGGACAGCCTGCTCTCCATCGTGCAGATGCCGGCGGGCGTCCCGGTGGCGACGGTCTCGGTCGGCGGCGCGCGCAACGCGGGCCTGCTCGCGGCCCGCATGCTCGCCGCGCACGACCCCGAACTCCTCGCCCGCATGCGGGAGTTCCAGCAGGAGCTGAACGACCAGGCGACGGAGAAGGGCAAGCGGCTGCGCGCCAAGGTCGACGGCGCGAAAGCCGGATTCGGCTTCGGTTCCGGCTTCGGTTCCGGCTTCGGTTCGGGAAAGTGAGCGCATGACGTCACTCGACGAAGCCCGCGCCCTCCTCGCCGACTTCCCGGTGGTCGACGGCCACAACGACCTGCCGTGGGCGTTGCGCGAGAAGGCGGGCTACGACATCGACCGCCTCGACATAGCCGCCGATCAGACGGGCCGCCTGCACACGGACATCGCCCGGCTGCGCGCGGGCGGCGTCGGCGCGCAGTTCTGGTCGGTGTACGTACGCACCGACCTGACCGGCGACTCCGCGGTGAGCGCGACCCTCGAACAGATCGACTGCGTCGAGCGGCTGCTCGCCCGCCACCCCGCCGACCTGGCCCGCGCCCTGACGGCGGCGGACATGGAGGAGGCCCGCTCCCAGGGGCGCGTCGCCTCCCTGATGGGCGCCGAGGGCGGCCACTCCATCAACAACTCCCTCGCCACGCTGCGGGCCCTGCACACCCTCGGCGTCCGCTACATGACGCTCACGCACAACGACAACATCGCGTGGGCGGACTCGGCGACGGACGAGCCGGGCGTCGGCGGCCTCTCGCCCTTCGGCCACGAGGTCGTACGTGAGATGAACCGCGTCGGCATGCTGGTGGACCTCTCCCACGTGGCGGCGACGACGATGCGGGCGGCCCTGGACACCTCGGTGGCCCCGGTGATCTTCTCGCACTCCTCGTCGCGGGCGGTGTGCGACCACCCGCGCAACATCCCCGACGACGTCCTGGAACGCCTCCCCGCCAACGGCGGCGTGGCGATGGCGACCTTCGTCCCGAAGTTCGTCCTCCAGGCGGCGGTCGACTGGACCCTGGCGGCCGACGAGAACATGCGGGCCCACGGCTTCCACCACCTCGACACGACCCCCGAGGCCATGAAGGTCCACGAGGCGTTCGAGCGGTCGACCCCGCGCCCGATCGCCACCGCGGCCACGGTCGCCGACCACCTGGACCACATGCGCGAGGTGGCCGGCATCGACCACATCGGCATCGGCGGCGACTACGACGGCACGGCGTTCACCCCGTCCGGCCTGGACGACGTGGCGGGCTACCCCAACCTGATCGCGGAACTCCTCGACCGCGGCTGGTCGAAGCCCGACCTCGCGAAGCTGACGTGGCAGAACGCGGTACGGGTCCTCGGCGCGGCGGAAGACGTGGCGCGGGACCTCCAGTCCCGCAGGGGCCCGTCGATCGCGACCCTCGCCCAGCTGGACGGCTAGCCGCTCCCGCACACACGGATGGGGTGCTGCCGGCCCGGGCAGCACCCCATCGACGTAAGAACACCTACCTGACAGCTACGGCAGGTTCCTCGCCACGACGATCCGCGGTTTCCTGTTCCGGCAAGCGTGATCGCTTGACCGCATCCCGGTTCGCCTCCGAGTCCGACCGTGACAGCACGCGGCTGGCGCTGCTGGTCCACTCCGCTGCGGAACGGCTGGGCTGGGGCGGAGACGTGTCCCACGGCTTCTACCTGGAGCGGCCCGCATTTCTGTCCGTAGCCCTGGTGACGTGCTCCCCGAACCGTGCCGCACCGGACGTTGCCTGCGAAGTCGCCTGACAGAGTCGACGCGAACGGCCCCCGGCAGAGTGCCGGGGGCCGTTGCGTTCATGCAGGTGAGACCAGTTCAGTTACGGCAGGTTCCGCGCCATCACGATCCGCTGGACCTGGTTCGTGCCTTCGTAGATCTGCGTGATCTTCGCGTCACGCATCATGCGCTCGACGGGGTAGTCCCGGGTGTAGCCGTAGCCGCCGAGCAGCTGGACGGCGTCCGTCGTGACCTCCATCGCGACGTCCGACGCGAAGCACTTGGCGGCCGCGCCCTGGAAGGTGAGGTCCTTGTCGCCGCGCTCGGACTTGGCCGCGGCGGCGTAGGTGAGCTGACGGGCGGCCTCGATCTTCATCGCCATGTCGGCGAGCATGAACTGGACGCCCTGGAAGTCGGCGATCGGCTTGCCGAACTGCTTGCGCTCCTTGACGTACCCCTTGGCGTAGTCGAGGGCGCCCTGCGCGATGCCGAGGGCCTGCGCCGCGATGGTGATGCGGGTGTGGTCCAGGGTCTTCATGGCGGTCGCGAAGCCCGTGCCCTCCTCGCCGATCATGCGGTCGGCGGGGATGCGGACGTTGTCGAGGTAGACCTCGCGGGTGGGGGAGCCCTTGATGCCGAGCTTCCGCTCCGGGGCGCCGAAGGACACGCCCTCGTCGCCCTTCTCGACGACGAAGGCGCTGATGCCCTTGGAGCGCTTCTCCGGGTCCGTCACGGCCATCACCGTGTAGTACTCCGAGACGCCCGCGTTGGTGATCCAGCGCTTCACGCCGTTGAGCACCCAGAAGTCGCCGTCGCGGACCGCGCGCGTCTTCATGCCCGCCGCGTCCGAACCGGCGTCCGGCTCGGAGAGGCAGTACGAGAACATGCCCTCGCCGCCCGCGAGCGGCGTCATGTACTTCTTCTTCAGCTCCTCGGAGCCGGAGAGGATGACGGGCAGCGAGCCGAGCTTGTTGACGGCGGGGATCAGCGAGGAGCTGGCGCAGACGCGGGCCACTTCCTCGATGACGATGACGGTCGCCAGGGCGTCGGCGCCCGCGCCGCCGTAGCTCTCCGGCACGTGCACCGCGTGCAGGTCGTTCGCCACCAGCGCGTCGAGGGCCTCCTGCGGGAAGCGGGCCTCCTCGTCCACCGCGGCGGCGAACGGCGCGATCTTCGCCTCGGCCAGCGAACGGATCGCGTCGCGGAGCATGTCGTGCTCCTCGGACGGGCGGTACAGGTCGAAATCAGCCGATCCGGCCAAGGTCTCTCACGCTCCAAGGACGCTAATTACCGTTAAGTAACCCGAATTTTAGTGGTGCGTCCGCCGGACGGATACGTGAGCTTGCCGACAGCGCCGAACGTGCCCGGTGAGCGCCACGCGAAGGCCCGACTATGCTCGGTCGCGCACCGCAGCCCGCAGACCTCTGGAGCACCGCATGGCCCTCAAGATCACCGTGATCGGTACCGGCTATCTCGGGGCCACACACGCCGCGGCCATGGCCGAGCTCGGCTTCGAGGTGCTGGGTCTTGACGTCGTGCCCGAGAAGGTCGAGATGCTCCAGCGGGGCGAGGTCCCCATGTACGAGCCCGGCCTGGAGGAACTCCTGCGCAGGCACGTCGCGGGCATCGAGGGCTCCAGCGGGCGCCTGCGCTTCACGATGGACTTCGCCGAGGCCGCCGACTTCGGCGACGTCCACTTCCTCTGTGTGAACACCCCGCAGAAGCACGGGGAGTACGCGTGCGACATGTCGTACGTCGACTCCGCCCTCGACTCGCTGGCCAAGCACCTCACCCGGCCCGCGCTGGTCGTCGGCAAGTCCACGGTGCCGGTCGGCAGCGCGGACCGCCTCGCGGCGCGCCTCGCCGAACTGGCCCCGGCGGGCGACGAGGTCGAGCTGGCCTGGAATCCCGAGTTCCTGCGGGAGGGCTTCGCCGTGCAGGACACGCTGCACCCCGACCGCATCGTCGTCGGCGTACGCGGCGAGCGCGCCGAGAAGCTGCTCCGCGAGGTCTACGCGACGCCGCTCGGGGAGGGGTCGCCCTTCGTCGTCACCGACTTCCCGACCGCGGAACTGGTGAAGACCTCCGCCAACTCCTTCCTCGCCACGAAGATCTCCTTCATCAACGCCATGGCCGAGGTCTGCGAGGCCGCCGGCGGCGACGTCGTGAAGCTGGCGGAGGCGCTCGGCCACGACGACCGGATCGGGAAGAAGTTCCTGCGGGCCGGCATCGGCTTCGGCGGCGGCTGCCTGCCGAAGGACATCCGCGCGTTCATGGCCCGTGCGGGCGAGCTGGGCGCCGACCAGGCCCTCACCTTCCTGCGCGAGATCGACTCCATCAACATGCGGCGGCGCGGCCAAATGGTCGAGATGGCCCGCGAGGCGCTGGGCGGCGGCTCGTTCCTCGGCAAGCGGGTCGCGGTGCTCGGGGCGACGTTCAAGCCGGACTCGGACGACGTACGCGACTCCCCGGCGCTCAACGTCGCAGGTCAGATCCACCTCCAGGGCGGCCAGGTCACGGTGTACGACCCCAAGGGCATGGTGAACGCCCGCCGCCTCTTCCCCACCCTCGGCTACGCGGACACGGCCCTCGACGCGGTCCGGGGCGCGGACGTCGTCCTCCACCTCACCGAATGGCGGGAATTCCGCGACCTGGACCCCGCGGACCTGGCCGCGGTGGCGGCAACCCCCACCATCCTGGACGGCCGCAACGCCCTGGACCCCACGGCCTGGCGCACCGCGGGCTGGACCTACCGGGCCATGGGCCGCCCGTCGGCCTGACCCACCACCCGAAGCGGCGCGGGGAACCGCGCGAAGAGGCGCGGAGAACCGCGCGAAAAATCGCGCGGAAACCGAGCCGGTCGAGGATCATGAAGCAATAGTCGGAGATCAAGGCTTCCGTCGATTGGAGGTCGAGGCTTCCATCAGGCAATCCTCACGGGAGAACACATGCCCCTCGCCGCCTTCCGCGCCGTCGTCCTTGACTGCCCCGACCCCCACGCCCTCGCGGAGTTCTACGCGAAGATCGTCGGCGGCACCCCCGTCCCCGACCCCGCCGACGAAGAGGCCTGGGTCGGCATCGAAGGCCACGGCGGCCCGCCCATCGCGTTCCAGAAGGCCCCGGGCCACCGCCCGCCGCAGTGGCCCGCCCCCGACGGGGGCCAGCAGTTCCACCTCGACTTCACCGTGGACGACATGGACGCCGTGGAGAAGGAGATCCTGACCTTCGGCGCCACGGTCCTCGACGCCGCCGACCGCGACCGCTCCTGGCGGGTTTACGCGGACCCCGCCGGGCACCCGTTCTGTCTCTGTGCCAGTTGAGAAGGAGCGAGACATGGCTGACCCCCATGGCAACACCAGCACCTCTAGCACCTCTAGCACCACAGGCACCTCCGACGCCGCCCCCATCGCAACCCTGCGCAACGTCGTCCTCGACTGTCCGGAACCGCGCAGGCTCGCGGAGTTCTACGCCCAGATCATCGGCGGCACGATCGAGGGGGACGGCGACTGGGTCGACCTCGTCATGCCCGGCCGCGTCAAGGTGTCGTTCCAGCGGGTGAGCGACCTGCGTCCCCCGCAGTGGCCGCGCTCGGACGTGAACGCCCAGCAGGTCCACCTGGACCTCGACGCGGGGCGCACGATCGAGGAGATCGACGCCGCGGAGGAGAAGGTGCTCGCCCTCGGCGCGCGCCCCCTCGACCTGGACGACGACGGCGGGAAGCGGGACTTCCGCGTGTACGCGGACCCGGTGGGCCACCCCTTCTGCCTCTGCAAGATCCCCTGACCGACGTCACGCGACCGTCACGCTACCGGGCCCCGCCCGAGGCAGGGGCCCGGCCGGTCAGCCGTCCAGATGCTCTATCCGCGCCGTCGACGCGGCCCGCCGCTCGCGCGTGGCCCGCGCGGTGAAGTCCGCACCGCGCAGGGCGCGCTGCACGTTCCCCCAGGTGAGCAGGGAGATGTCGGCCTCGGGCCAGCCGCGTTCGACGAGCTCGGCGATCAGCCGCGGGTAGCTCGCCGTGTCGGTCAGGCCCTCCGGGTGCGCTTCGGCGGTGTCGTACGTCCCCGAGAGGCCGACGCACTCCGGCCCGGCGACCCGGCGTACATGATCGAGATGGTCCGCCACCTCGCGTACGGAGGAACCGGTCCGGTCGGTGGCGAGCGGCACCAGGCACAACCCCTTGGCGGCGCCCACCGCGCCAAGGAGCGCGTCCGAGAGGTTCGCCGGATGGTCACGCAGGGCCCGCGCCCCGGAACGGGTGAAGATCACCGGTGCCTTGGAGACGGCGAGGACGCGCCGCGCCGTCGTCTCGGACGCGCCGGAGAGGTCCGCGATGACCCCGAGCCGGTTCATCTCCCTGACGACCTCCTCGCCGAACGGGGTGAGACCGCCGGGACCCGCCCACGACGTACCCGAGAGGGTGACCGCGAACAGGCCCAGGCCGTGCAGCGCGCGCAGGGCGCCCAGCGAGTCGCCGAGCGCGGCGCCGCAGGCCGGGCCGAGCAGCGTGGCGACGCGGCCGCAGTTGCGCGCGTCGGCGGCCTCCGAGGCGTTGCGCACGAGCCGCAGGGCCTCCGGGTGGGCGTCGATGACGTGCCTCGCGAAGTCGATCTGTTCGAGCGTCGCGCCGACGGGCCGGTCGGCACACGGCCCTTCGGGCACGTGCATGGACCAGAACTGCGCGCCGACCTGCCCCGCGCGCAGCCGCGGCACGTCGCTCTCCAGGCCGCTGTCGCCCGTCTCGAAGTCGTGCCAGGGCAGCTCGCGCAGCGCCCAGGGGAGCCCGCTGTAGCCGTCGGCGACCGGATGCGAGGCGAGCAGCGCACGGGCCCGCTCCGCCGGGCCGGACGCCGTTTCGCGCTCGGGCAGCGGCTCGTGCTCGTGCACGGGCAGCGGTTCCGGCACGGGAAGCCGCTCCGGCGGGGGCAGCGGTTCCCGGCCGGGCAGGGGCTCGCGGCGGGGGAACGGCTCGGGGCCCGGCAACGAGGCCCGCGCGGGCGGCGGCTCGGCGGTCGCGTGCGGCGCCCCGGGTGCCCCGGGTGCCCCGGACGCCCGGGGCTCGTCGGGCGAGAGGGCGGGTTCGGTCGGGGCGGGGAGCGCGTCGAGCTCCCCCGCCTCGGCGGGGGTGGAGAGTTCCTCCTGCAGATCTGCCATGGCAGGTGCTCCGGACGTCGGCGGGCGGCAGTTCCCATCACGGTGGCACGGCACGGCCGTTGCTTCGCGGCGGGCGGAGCGTTCGGGGTACGCGGCGGTCCACGGGGGAGGCGCATGGCGCGCCGCGCGGAACGCGGAAGGGCCCCGCCGACCGAAATCGGTGGAGCCCCTTCTCGTACGCGACGGAGAGCGTTCCCGCCGCGCGAACGACCTCGTTGCCGCCCGAGAGCCTCGTTGTCCGGGACCGGCCGCAGTGCCCGGGACCGGCCTCAGTTGCCCGAGACCGTCACCTCGTCGTCGTTGTTCAGCTCCTCGACCAGCTTCTTGACCTTGGCCTTGTCCCAGAGGAGGTTGCCGCCCGTCTGGCCCGCGAGCGGCATGTTCATGGACTTGCCGTCGCCGCCGGTGACGCCCTTCATGGCCCAGAACATGGAGGCCACGTCCATCAGCCCCATGTCCTTGTCGACGATCAGGGTGTCCAGGCCCGCGCCCATCATGGGGTAGAGCTTGAAGGGGTTCATGACCGTGCCGGGCGTCGCGGCCTGGCTGGCGAGGGCCGCGAGGAACTTCTGCTGGTTCTTCGTCCGGTCCAGGTCGCTGCCCGGGAGTGCGTAGCGGGTGCGGACGAAGGCGAGGGCCTGCTCACCGTCGAGCGTCTGTTTGCCGGCCTCGAAGTCGGCTCCGGACTTCTTGTCCTTGAAGCCCTTGGGGATGTCCATCTCGACGCCGCCGACCGCGTCCACGATCTTGGCGAAGCCGCCGAAGCCGATCTCGGCGTAGTGGTCGATCTTCAGACCGGTGTTGAACTCGACGGTGCGGACGAGGAGTTCGGGGCCGTCCTCCGCGTACGCCGCGTTGAGCTTCGTCTGACGGCCCTGGTTCGGGTAGAGCTTGCCGGACTCGGCGCCCTTGAAGGAGGGGATCGTGACGTTCGAGTCGCGGGGCAGCGAGATCATGGTGTTCCCGCCGTCGTCGGCGACGTGCAGGATCATCATCGAGTCCGTGCGCTTGCCCTCGGCCGAGCCCGTGTGCAGCTTCTTCTTGTCCTCGGCGGTCATGCCCTCGCGGCTGTCGGAGCCCACGATCAGGTAGTTCGTGCCGGCGCCGCCCTCGGGCCGCTCGATGACCTTGGAGAGGTCGACCTCGCGCTTGAGCTTGGAGTCGGCCCAGAAGTACGTGACGACGGACGTCACGAGGAGGACGCTGACGACCGTGATCGCGCCCCACTTGATCCGCTTGCGCCAGTTCGGCGCGGGGCGCGGGGCGCGCGGCGGCTGTCCGGTGCCGCCCTGGCCGCCGTTGCCGCCGTTGGGCTGGCCGTAGACCTGGCCGGTGTTGTAGCCGCTGTCGTACGCGTTGCCGGGGCCCTGGCCGTACGGGTCCTGGCGCGGGGTCCGCGGCTCGAAGACGTCGTCGCGGGCGTCGCCGTACGGCTGCCCGTTCCCGTACTGGTCGCCGTACCCGTCGTCGTACGCGGGCTGCGGCGGGACCCCGCCGGGCGGCGTACCGGCCGGACGGGAGGGCTGGCCGCGCTGGATGTGCCGCATTACGCGGGCTCCCTCGTGCTGGGAGTCGCCGCGGCCGCGGCCGTATCCCCGGCCGCCGCCCTGATCGTCAGGCCAATCGCTCATGTGGCCCAGTGTGCCGTCTGGAGGCGTGCGCCTTACAGGGCGGTCGGGAATTCGGGTCAGGGCTGTTGCAGAGCTGATGCAAAACGGGCGGGGGAAGGGTCGGACATACGTCCGGCATAGGGTGGAGGGCATGACAGACCAGGCCCCCGGCTCGGAGTCGGAAATTCCGGGCAAGCCGACTTCGGCGTCCCGCACCACACTGAGCCACATCATGACCCACAACGACACCAACCTCCTCGGTACGGTGCACGGTGGGGTGATCATGAAACTGGTGGACGACGCGGCGGGGGCGGTCGCCGGACGCCACTCGGGCGGTCCCGCGGTCACCGCGTCCATGGACGAGATGGTCTTCCTCGAGCCGGTCCGCGTGGGCGACCTCGTCCATGTGAAAGCGCAGGTCAACTGGACCGGACGCAGCTCCATGGAAGTGGGCGTCCGGGTCCTCGCCGAGCGCTGGAACGAGTCGACGCCCGCGCAGCAGGTGGGTTCGGCCTACCTCGTCTTCGCCGCGGTCGACGCGGACGGCAAGCCGCGGACGGTGCCGGCGGTCGTACCGGAGACGGACCGTGACCGGCGCCGCTACCAGGAGGCGCAGATCCGCCGTACGCATCGGCTGGCCCGCCGCCGCGCGATCAAGGAACTGCGGGAGGCGCGGGCGGCGGAGGGCTTCGACGAGTAGGCGTGGCGGGGGCGCCTTGGGCGGTCTTGTGCGGGTGCGGCTAAGCGGCGGCTTCTCGCGCAGTTCCCCGCGCCCCTTATGGGGCCCGTGCCGGTTGGGTTTTCGTCTGCGGGTGGCAGGTGGCTTGTCGCGCAGTTCCCCGCGCCCCTTTGGGGTGGTCCCGGTTGGGTTTTGTCTGCGGGTGATACGTGGCTTGTCGCGCAGTTCCCCGCGCCCCTTAAGGGGCCTGCGCCGGTTCTGCGGCTCCCCGGGAGGCCAGGGCCTAGGGGTGGCAGTGGCCAGGGTGGCCAGGGGCGCGGGGAACTGCGCGACCAGCCGTAATGCACCTGCAGACAGGAGCCGCCCGAACCCCCCAGGGGCGCGGGGAACTGCGCGACCAGCCACAACGCACCCGCAGACAAGAACCGACCCAAGAACCGCAACGCCCCCCCCCGCAGGGGGAAGCCGCGCCAGGCAGAGCGAGTCCCCTGACCCCCAAGGTCAGGAACAAACCACCTCGTCCCCCGTCACCGCTCCGAACTCCCCCTGCCGAGAATCCTCCGCCCGAACCCCCCGCACCGCCCTGAAATCCGTCCCCGCGATCACCTTCAGCGTCGGCCCCTGCCCAGGCACCGCCCGCATCTCCGCCCCCGGAAGCGCCGTCGCCAGGGACTTCGCGGACCGGTCCCAGCGGGGGTCGAACGTGACCACGGTGCGCGGAGCCGGCCGCGCCGCCGCGCCCGGCACGTCCACCGGCGCCCCCGTGGTCTGGAACCCCGTCGCCCGCAGCCCCGCGTCGACCCGCTGCCCGAGCCCCGGCGTCCCCGTGCCGTTCTCCACCTGGACCCGGATCTGCTGCGGCGAGACGTCGACCATCGTGGCCCTGGACTTCCTGCGGTGCTGTGCCAGCGGCCGGTCCTCGCGCAGCGCGTCGAACAGCCGGCCGGACTTCGACGGGTCCCACTTCAGCGTGGCGCCGATGCCGGGCACGTTCTGGCCCATGGGGCTCAGCGGCACGGTCGTGAACTCCGAGGACGAGGGCGAGAAGCCCCGCATGGCCTGCCCGAGATCCAGCATGTCGCCCGTCCCGAAGCCCTTGTCCGCCCGGACCGAGCCGAGCAGCGTCCGCGTCACGTCGCGGAACTTGACCGGGTTCAGCAGCACTCCGCTGCTCGTCGCCTTCGCGATGAGCGCCGCGAGGAAACGCTGCTGACGCTGCATGCGGCCCAGGTCGGAGGCCCCGTCGACGTACCGGGAGCGGACGAACTGCAGCGCCGCGCCGCCGTCCAGCTGGTGCTTTCCCTCGGTCAGGTTCAGCCCGGTGTGGGAGTCCTGCAGCGGCCGCGGCGTGCAGATCTCGACCCCGCCGAGGACGTCCACGGTCTTCATGAAGCTCAGGAAGTCGACCTCCAGGTAGTGGTCGATCTTGACCTTCGTCATGTGCTCGACGGTGCGCACCGTGAGGTTCGGGCCGCCCTCCGCGTACGCCGCGTTGATCTTGTTGGGGTGCTCGTGATGCTTCTCGCCGGTGCTGATGTCGGTGTGCGCGGGCAGATCCGCGTAACTGTCCCGGGGCAGGCTCACGACGCTCGCGCGGTCCCGGTCCTCCGAGATGTGCACGATCATGATCGTGTCCGTGCAGTGGCAGGGCGCGCCGCCCAGGCGGTACTTCGCCTTCTCCTCGGGAGTGATCTTGTCGCGGCCGTCGGTGCCGACGAGCAGGACGTTCATGCCGTTGCCCGACTCGGGCCGGTTCTTCATGTCCTTGAAGGCGTCCACCCGCTTGATGCCCGTGTCGAGGCTGGTGACGACGGAGTGCCCGATGCCCGCCGCCGCGAGGACCACCACGGAGAACGTGGTCGCCGTCCGCATCGCCCACCGCGGCCGTTTCCCACGCCTCGGCCGCCGTGCGGACGTTCGGGCCGGTGGGCGGGGGTGGCGCGGCGTGGGGGCGGGGGAGCGGGGCGGTGCGGGCACGTGCGGAACACCTCCGCGGAGACGGCGGCCGGGGGCGGTAGACGGGCGGGCGGACGGGCCTGGGAACCCGAGAAAGGTAATGCCATACGAAATGCGGACCGGGGTAGCGACCCGGACGGCGCGCGTCCGTGTCCCCCATTCGCGGTAACGTGACGCGTGATGAACGCGAAGTCTGAGGCGCAGCCTCCAGCCGTATCCGTGATCATGCCCGTCCTCAACGAGGAGCGGCATCTGCGCGAGGCCGTGCACGCGATCCTGCAGCAGGAGTACGCGGGCGAGATGGAGGTCGTCGTCGCGCTCGGCCCCTCCACCGACCGCACGGACGAGATCGCCGCCGAGCTGGTCAGGGAAGACCCGAGGGTCCACACGGTCCCCAATCCGACGGGGCGTACGCCCGCGGCGCTGAACGCCGCCATCAAGGCGTCCCGTCACCCGATCGTGGTCCGCGTGGACGGCCACGCCGCGCTCTCGCCCGGCTACATCACGACCGCGGTCCGCCTCCTGGAGGAGACGGGCGCGATGAACGTCGGCGGCATCATGCACGCCGAGGGCCAGAACGCCTGGGAGCAGGCGGTCGCCGCCGCCATGACCTCGAAGATCGGCGTGGGCAACGCCGCCTTCCACACCGGCGGCGAGCCCCAGCAGGCCGAGACGGTCTACCTGGGCGTCTTCCGCCGCGAGGCCCTTGAACGGCAGGGCGGCTACAACGAGGAGTTCATCCGCGCCCAGGACTGGGAGCTGAACTTCCGCATCCGTGAGGCCGGCGGCCTGATCTGGTTCTCGCCCGAGCTGAAGGTCTCCTACCGCCCGCGCCCGAGCGTGAAGGCGCTGGCCAAGCAGTACAAGGACTACGGCCGCTGGCGGCACGTCGTCGCCCGCTACCACGAGGGCTCCATCAACCTGCGCTACCTCGCGCCGCCGACCGCGGTCTGCGCGATAGCCGTGGGCATCGTCGTGGGTGCGGCGCTCACGCCGTGGGGCTTCGTCATCCCGGGCGGCTACCTCGCGGCCATCGCCGCCGGGTCCGTCCCCGCGGGCAAGGGCCTGCCGCTCAAGGCGCGCCTGCAGATCCCGGTGGCGCTCGCGACCATGCACATGTCGTGGGGCTGGGGCTTCCTCACCAGCCCGCGCGCGCTGGCCAGGAAGGTCATCGCCTCGCGCCGCCCGGCCGTGCTGGGGGAGACCCAGGAGGCCTGAGCGCCCCGCATCCGTACGAACGGCCCGGCCCCACCTCAGCGGTGGAGCCGGGCCGTCGTCGTGAAAGCCGCTACCAGCTGAAGTTCGGGTCGACCTTCATGCACGCCTTCTTGTCGGAGCCACTGAGCGCGTCCGCGGAATCGGGCGTGCTGTCGTCCTTCTTCTTCGGCTTGGGCGGCATGTCGCCCTCGCGCCAGTCCGCGCCGACGACGAGCGTCACGCCGGAGACGTCCGTCGACTTCTTCGCCGAGCTCAGCGGCAGGCCCAGGGCCTTGGCGACCCGCTGGGCGTCGCCCTCCAGTTCCTTGCTGGGGTAGCGCACGACCGTCTTCTTCTCGGTCAGCGCGGCCGACGCGTCCGGGGCCGCCTTCGTGAAGCCCTTGCCGGCCAGGAGCTGCGCCACCGTGTTGGCCCGGCCGCTGACCGGGGGTTCGACGTCGGTACGCGTGCCGTTCTGGACCTGCACCGCGATCTTGTCGTCCGCGGCGGCCGGGTCGTCGGACGGCTTCTCCTTGGCCGGCTTCTTGTGGCCCTTGCCGTCCAGCGGGATGTCGTCGCGGACGAGGCGGAAGAGCTGCTCGGCGTCGCCGGGCTTGGGCACGACGCGCTCACCGGCGTACTCGAACGGCATGGTCGTCATCGTCGTGCGTGACGGAGAGACCTTCTTCAGCTCGTTGCCGAGGTCGTACAGCTTCACGAGGTCGCCGAGCCCGTTGTCGACCTTCAGCGCCCTCGTCGCCTTGTCGGCGAGCTTGCGCAGCTTGTTGGGGCTGCTGAGGCCGGTGTTCTCGCGGAGCTTGCGGACCAGCGCGTTCATGTACATGTGCTGGGCCTTGGCGCGGCTGATGTCGGTGCCGCCCTCGAAGCCGTACCGGGTGCGCAG
Organism: Streptomyces sp. NPDC058284; assembly: GCF_042881135.1. Lineage (NCBI taxonomy): Bacteria > Bacillati > Actinomycetota > Actinomycetes > Kitasatosporales > Streptomycetaceae > Streptomyces > Streptomyces sp. NPDC058284. Next base: position 32,877 of record NZ_JBHVYE010000041.1, on the reverse strand, counting down.
CCACTGCAGGGCCTGCTTGCCCTCGACTTCCGTGGTGCCCTTCTTCAGCTTCAGGCCCGAGCCGTGGCCCTGGCTGTCGCGCGAGTGGATGTTCCTGTCCACACAGACGGGTACGCCGCCGATGGCGTCCGCCATGGAGACCACGCCCGAGAAGTCGACCATCATGAAGTGGTCGATGTGGATGTTGGTGAGCTTCTCCCAGGTGGCGACCGTGCAGCCGGGGCCACCGCGGCCGAGGGACTCGTTGGTCATGTACCGCGGGCCGGTCTGCGGGTAGACCTTGCCGTCGTCGGGGTCGGTGCACTTGGGAATCTGCAGCAGCGTGTCGCGGGGCATGCTGACGACCGACATGTTGGAGCGGTCGGCCGAGAGGTGCAGCAGCATCTGCACGTCAGCGAGCGGCGGCGAGCCGAAGGTTTCCTTGGCGCCGCCGAGCTTCTGGTTCGCCTTGGAGTCGCGGGCGTCCGAGCCGATGAGGAGGATGTTCAGCGGGGTCTGACCTGCGGCGTTGGGGGTGGGCGCGGGGGCCCGGTGCTCGCCGAGGTTCAGGTCGTCCGTCTCGATATTGCCGTTGAGGTACTGGTAGTAGAGGTATCCGGCGCCGGCCGTCCCGAGTATCAGTACCGAGAGGATCGTCGCCGACCAGCGCAGTACGCGGCGTTTGCGACGTGGCGCTCGCGCGCCGCCGCGCGTGCCGCGGCCCCCGCGCCGGTGCCGGGCGTCGGACTTCGCGGCTTCGCCGTCGGCGTGCGCGGAGTCCTCGGGGCCCGCCTCGCCGTCGTGCGCGCCGCCGTCCCAGCCGTGATCACTGGCGTGCGGAGCGCGTCGTCGCGCCCCCTCCTTACGCACGCTGTTCTGCCTCATCCCCAGCCCCTCCCCGCCCCTGTTCCTGAAGTGCGGCCGCACCGCGGCGCCTTGGCGCATTGTTAGACGCAGAACGACCGCTTCAGGTCACTTGGCACACACAGTCTTGTCCGCTTCGACTTTCTTGATGTCCTTCGGTGCCTTCGACGAGGCATCAATGGGCACCCCCGCGCCCTTGAAGTCGCCGCCGAGCGTCAGCTTGACGGCCGGCAGACCCTGTGCGTTCTTCTCGCTCTTGCCCTGCTTCAGGGCGGATCCGGGCAGACCCATGATGTCGGCGAGCCGACGTGCCTGGTCCGCCTCCGCCGCCCCGTACTCGAGCGTCGTCTTCTTGAGCTCCGCGGGCGCGTTCCCCAGCTGGCTGGACTTGAGCACGCCCTCGTCGTTCTGCAGCCAGGTGAGCGTCGTCTGCGCGGCGCCGGTCTTGCCGCTGCCGTTGTAGATGTCGACGCGCACCTCGGAGGCGTCGGCCTTGGGACCCTTGAGGCGGGCGGCCACCGCGGCCTTCTCCTTCTTCTCCTTCTTCTTCACCTCGGTCAGCGACTGGTCGGCGCGCATCAGCGCGAAGAGCTGCTCGGCCTTGGACCGGTCGGGCACGACCGTGACCGGCGTCTTCTCGGCGGGGTTGTCGACCACCGGCACCGTGGTGAAGCTCAGGTTCTTCATGTCGAGCTTGCCGAGCTCCATGCCGAGGTCCTTGAGCTTCATTATGTCGGCGATCTTGGAGTCGACGGTGAGGGCCTCGGTGCCCGCCTCCGCGAGCTTGACCATCTTCGTCGGGCTGGTGAGGGTGTCGCTGGACTTCAGCTTGCGCATCAGGGAGCTGAGGAACTGCTGCTGGAGCTCGATCCGGCTCAGGTCGCCGCCATTGCCCACGGTGTGGCGGGTGCGGACGAACGCCAGCGCCTTCTCGCCCTCGACCACGTGCTTGCCCTTGGGCAGCTTCAGATGCGACTTGGGGTCGTCGATGTCCTTGGCGAGACAGACCTCCACGCCGCCGACCGCGCTGGAGAGCGTCTTGACCGCGTTGAAGTCGGCCACCATGAAGTGGTCGGGCGTGATGCCGGTGATCGCCTTGACCGTACGCATCGTGCAGCTCGGCGTGCGGTCGTACTGGCCGAGGCTTTCGTTGAAGCGGACCTTCTGCGAGCCCTGGATGTTCTTGGTGCTGCCGTCCTTCTGCTTCGTCGGGCAGACCGGGATGTCGACGATCATGTCGCGCGGGATGCTCAACGCGGTCGCGTTCGTGCGGTCCTTGGAGACGTGCAGCAGGATCGTTGTATCGGCGTGGCCGACGCTGCCCTCGTCCCCGTACCCCTCGTTGCCGTCACCGCTGCGCTTGTCGGTGCCCATCACCAGGATGTTGATGGCCCGGTCCTTGCTGAAGCCGCCGGTGCCCGCGCCGTCATCGTCTATCGACGTGATGTTGTCGTTGAGGTGCTGGTAGTAGAGGTAGCCGCCGGTGCAGCCCGCGACGAGCAGGAAGGCGAGCGTGCCGCCCGTCCAGATCATCACCTTCTTGCCCTTGGACTTGCGCGGCTTCTGCTTGCGCCGCCCGCCCGGGACCACTTCCGGTTCCTTGACGCGCCGCCGGCGCTGCCCCGGCACCTCGCGGCGCTCGTCGCGCCCGTCCTGCCGGGAACCTTGCCGGGAACCCTGACGGGGTCCCTCGCGCGCGTCCTCACGGCCCAGCCCCGGACGGCCACGGCCGCCCCTGCGGGGTGAGGAGCCACGCGGCTTCGGCACCGTCGACTGCTCTGCGGAAGGGCTCAGTCGCAGTTCGTAATCACCGGTATCCGGGTTGAGCACCCACTGGTCTGCGGGGTCGATGTTCTCCGCCCGCCCACGGCCTTGCGCGTCCACGGTTGTTTGCGTCCTCCGTCGGGGCCACGCGGCGCCTTACCCCCCTCAGAAGGCGCTCGGTCAGTCGTTCCAGCGGTGCGTGGCCGAGATGGCCCGGCGCACCGGATCGCTCACACTATCCGCCCAGTTCAGCGTCGAACGACGCCGGTGACAAATTCCACTCCCCTACAACTGGGCAATCCGCCCTATTTCTTTGTGGGGGGCACTCTTCCCTTGGGGATCGCTTTACTTACAGGTGGATCCGGCGGCCGTGTTGCCCCGGAATGTGGGCACGGGCGACGGGGTGGGGCCGGGGTCGTCCGGCTTCTCGTCACTCCATCCCTCACCGGCTCCGTCGTACTCCTCCTCGGCAGGGGACTGCTCTTCGGGAGAGGCCCCTTCCTCTCGGGCAGCCCCTTCTTCGCGAGAGGCCCCTTCCTCTTCCTCGGACGACGAGTTCCGGCGCGCCTGTTCCTCGCCGGGTCCTGCTTGCTGTGACCGCCGCGGGTCCACCACGACCGGACTGTCCGTGCGCAGCCGGGAGAAGAGCTGGTCCGCCGCGGGCTCCACGAGTTCGTCGCGGTTGGCGTCGTAGGTGTACGACTGCCGGGGGACCGTGAGGAACTGCACCCGGTCCGTGGGGATATCGCGCATGCCACGCACCAGTTCGTACAAACCCCGCAGACTGGCGAGTCCGGGGTCGGTGGTCAGTGAAGAGGTCGCCGCGTCGAGAACGGGATAGAGCTTCGTCGGATTCAGCAGGACGTCATTGCTCTGCACCTTGTTGACGAGCGCGCCGAGGAACCCCTGCTGGCGGTCGATCCGGTCGGTGTCGCTGCCGTCGCCGAGGCTCTTTCGCGCGCGTACGTAACCCAGCGCCTGTTCGCCGTCGAGGCTCCGCAGGCCCGGGTCGAGCTTCACGCGGGCGTCGGTGTCGTCGATCGGATTCCGAATGCAGACCTGCACGCCGTCGACCGCGTCGACCATGTCCTTGAAGCCCGCGAAGTCCACGACCATGTGGTGGTCGACGCGGATCTTGGTCAGCTTCTCGACGGTACGGATCGTGCAGGCCGTACCGCCGAGCTCGAAAGCCGAGTTGAACTGGGTGAGTTGCGACTCCGTCCGCGAGCCATCCTGCCTTCGGCAGTCCGGCACCTCCACCATCAGGTCGCGCGGGATCGACACCGCCGTCGCGCTCTGCCGGTCGGCCGCCAAGTGCAGCAGGATCGTGGTGTCCGAGCGCTGGGTGCCGGGGTCCTTGCCGTACTCGCGGTTGCCCGGTCCCGCGCGGGTGTCGGAGCCGAGGAGCAGGATGTTCTGGGCGCCCCGCACCAGCGCGGTCGGCCGCTCCTTCTCGAAGCGCGCCAGCTCGGCGGCCGCGTCGGTGTCCTCGGTGATGTTCCCGTTCAGCTTCTGGTACGCCGCCCAGCCCGCGCCGCCCGCACCGAGCACCAGGACGGCCCCGCCGAGCGCGGCGTACCGCAGCCAGCGGCGCCGGCGCCGGACGACACCCGTACCGGTGGGACTCGCACCCGACCCGGGCCCGAACGTGCCCTTCGGCTCGGGCGAGGCGCCCCCCGCCCCGGAAGACGTGCCTGCGGTCTCGGTCACGTGAGCGTCCACCCCTCATGGCTACGTCGGTCCGTCCGTTACCCGTACCTAAGACCATGACCCGCCACGGCACGCCTGGCCTCCGGTCCGGGTCACGGGTGCGCCGAACGGGGGAGGAGGGGGGTGGTTCGGGGGAGGGGGGAGAGGGCTGGGGGTGGGGGCACTGAACGGGAGCCGAGCCCCGCCTCCCTCAGGGGTGCAGGGCGCTGAACGGGAGGCCGAGCCCCGCCTCCCTCAGGGGCGCGGGGAACTGCGCGCTCAGCCACGACGGCCCGCACCGAAAAGCACGCCCCACCCCCCATCCCCCCCATCCCCCCCATCCCCCCACCGCCCAAGGCCCCCGGCCAGACCCCTCACCGCAGAGTGAGACTCACCTTCTCCTCCACGACCCGCCTCTCCAGCCGACCGTCAGACCCAGACCCCTCCTCCAAATGACGGCAAAGCACCACAGATCCCCCCACCGCCAACGCCCCGTAAAGCCCCGCACTCAGCCCCTGCCACGTGTCGTACGGCAACCCGGACAGCACCCGGCTCCCCGCACCGACGCCGAGCCGCCCCGCATCCGCCCGAGCCCGCTCGACGACCTCCGCCCCGGTCAGCTCCTCACCCTCCACCACGAGGGCGACCTCGTCCGGGTCGACCGGAGCGAAGGGAGTGAACCGGTCCCCCTGCCCCGGCACTTCGACCGCGTAGTCCGTGAAACCGGCCGGTGGCTGCGGAAAGCGTCCGCCGAGCGGCCGCAGCGCGAGCGCCACCCGCTCGCCGGAGCAGCCCCGCGCGGCGTCCAGCGAGTCAGGACCGCTCACGACGAGATCGGCGGACGCCGGGTCGCCGCCCACGTCGGCGACGACTCCCACCGACGAACAGGCCAGCAGCCACACGGCCGTCTGCCAGTGCGCGGGCAGCAGCAGCACGGCCCGGTCACCGGGCTCGGCCGCGAGATCTCCCTGGAGCAGATTGGCGGTCTTGGCCACCCAATTGGCGAAGGTGGCCACGGACAATTCCACGCGTTCACCGGTGGCGTCGTCGTAGAAGGTGACAAGGGGGCGGGCCGGGTCCGAGGCGAGCGCGGATCGCAGCAGGTCGGCAGGGGTGCGGTCATTGGCGTTCACGGGCGCAAGGGTACGCGGGCGCCCGCCCGGCCCCCCGGCGTGGCGGCGAAGTGCGGCACCCGGATCGCCCGCTCAGGGCCGACGACCCGTCAGTTCCCCAATGGACAGATATGTACCGGTATGCCAACTATCAGCTGTATGCGTGGATTCCTTGCTTCCTCGATCGGCGTCACGTGCGCGGCCGCTCTGGCCCTGCCCCTCACTCTGCAGGCGTCCGGCGCCCGAGCCGCAGCGCCCGACGGACCGCCGTCCGCCGGGTCCGCCACGGAGGCGGTCCCCGGCAGCACCCAGTCCCTACCGCTCGCCCCACTCGCCTCCGACCGCTCGCTCGGCCCCGCCGGGGTGAGCGAACAAGGCCTGACCCGACGCGATGTGCACCCCTTCTCCCTGGTGGGCGTCGTCTGGAACGACCCCGACGCCGAACTGAACGGCACGGTCCAGGTCCGCACCCGCGCGACCGGCACCGCCGCCTGGTCCGGCTGGCAGTACGTCGAGACGCACAACCACGAACACGCCCCCGACCCCGACGACGCCGAGCGCGGCGCCGGCACGGTCCGCGGCTCCACCGCGCCGCTCTGGGTCGGCGCCTCGGACGGCGTCGAGATCCGCGTACGGCCGGAGCGGCCCGCGGCCCGGCCCGCCGCGGCCCCGCTCCCCGAGGGCCTGCGCCTCGAACTGGTGGACCCGGGCGACGAGCCCCCGCCGCAGAGCGCACAGACCGACCCGGAGCGCTCCACAGCACCGGCCGCGAAACCCCCCGCCTCCGCGGCTTCCTCCGCCACCGCCTCCGCCGAATCCTCAGCCTCTGCCGAATTCCCCGCCTCCGCCGAATCCTCAGCCTCTGCCAAATCCCCCGCCTCCGCCGAATCCCCGGCCTCCGCCGAGGCTCCCGCCTCCGAGGCCTCCCCCCTCTCCGCGGCCGCCCCCGTCTCCGGAATGACGGCCGCCTCGGACGCCACCGCCGCCTCCGCGGCCTCCGCCTCGGACGCCACCGCCGCCAACGCCGCCTCCGCGGCGAACGCCGATCTCGCGCCGATCGGCGCCACCGTCATTCCCGAACTGACGAAGCAGCAGACGGAGGACGAGCTGATCGCGGCCCGCGGCGGCCCGGAAGTGGCAGGTCAGGAACGGCCCTACGTCGGCCCGCGCCCGCGCATCGTCACGCGCAAGGGCTGGGGCGCCGACGAGGGGCTCCGCGAGAAGAACTTCGCGTACACCAAAACCGTGAAGGCCGCCTTCCTGCACCACAGCGCGTCCGGCAACAACTACCGCTGCTCACAGGCCCCGTCGGTGCTGCGCGGCATCTACCGCTACCACGTCAGGAGCAGCGGCTGGCGCGACTTCGGCTACAACTTCGCGGTCGACAAGTGCGGAACCATCTACGAGGGCCGTGCCGGAGGTGTGGCCAAGCCGGTCCTCGGGGCCCACACTCTCGGGTTCAACAGCAAGAGCATGGGCATCGCCGTCCTCGGCTCGTACAACACCGTCAGCCCGCCGAAGGCGGCCGTGCGAGCCGTCGCCCGGCTGACCGCGTGGAAGCTCGGCCTGTTCGGTGTGAACCCGCGCGGTACTACGCACCTGAAGTCCGGCGGTGGCAATCTCTTCAAGAAGGGCACGAAGGTCCGGTTCCACGTGATCTCCGGGCACCGGGACGGATTCGCCACCCAGTGCCCCGGCAACCGCCTGTACAAGAAGCTCGGCAAAACCCGGACCTCGGCCGCCCGCTACCAGGGCCGCTGAGTCCCGGGCCGCCGAGTCCCGACGCACCACCCGAACCACCCGAACCGCCCGAACCGCCCGATCTGCACATCCGTCTGCATACACTGGCCGGCCGAAACTCAAAGTTCGGCCGGCCCCAGCAGGAAGCAGAGACGACAGGTGACAGAAGCGATCCTCCTGGTCGGCGGCAAGGGGACCCGGCTGCGGCCCCTCACGGTCAACACCCCCAAACCGATGGTCCCGGCGGCAGGCGTCCCGTTCCTCACCCACCAGCTCGCGCGGGCCCGCGCCGCAGGCGTCGACCACATCGTCCTCGCCACCTCCTACCTCGCCGAGGTCTTCGAGCCGTACTTCGGCGACGGCTCGGCGCTCGGCCTGCACATCGAGTACGTCACCGAGACCGAGCCACTCGGCACCGGCGGCGCCATCCGCAACGTGGCCCCGCACCTGCGCTCGGCCCCCGACGAGCCCGTCCTGATCTTCAACGGCGACATCCTCACGGGCCTGGACATCCGCGCCCTGGTCGCCACGCACGAGGAGTCCGGCGCCGACGTCTCCCTGCACCTCACCAAGGTCGACGACCCGCGCGCGTACGGCCTGGTCCCCACCGATCCGACCGGCAGGGTCACGGCCTTCCTGGAGAAGCCGCAGACCCCCGAGGAGATCGTCACCGACCAGATCAACGCGGGCGCGTACGTCTTCCGCCGCTCGGTCATCGACACGATCCCCGCGGGCCGCCCCGTCTCCGTCGAACGCGAGACCTTCCCCGACCTCCTCGCCTCCGGCGCCCACCTCCAGGGCATGGTCGACTCGACGTACTGGCTGGACCTGGGCACGCCCCAGGCGTTCGTACGGGGCTCCGCCGACCTGGTCCTCGGCCGCGCCCCCTCCCCGGCGGTCCCGGGCCGGTGCGGCGAGAGCCTGACCCTGCCCAGCGCCACCGTGGCCGCCGACGCCAAGCTCACCGGCGGCACGGTGATCGGCGAGCACGCCCGCATCGGCGAGGGCGCGCGCATCTGCGGCAGCACGGTCCTGTCCGGCGCGATCATCGAACCGGGCACGGTCATCACGGACTCCCTGATCGGCGAGGGCGCGCGGATCGGCGCCCGCTCGGCGCTCTCGGGGGCGGTGATCGGCGACGGCGCGACGGTCGGCGCCGACAACGAGCTGCGCGAGGGCGTACGAGTCTGGTGCGAGGCCACGTTGCCGGCGGGGGCGGTGCGGTTCTCGTCGGACCAGTAATGCTCGGATCTCCCTCGGACCAGTAGTGACCGGGCGTCCCGGTTCTGCCCGGGCCGGTAGTGGGCGGGCGTCCCGGTTCTGCCTGGGCCGGTAGTGGGCGGGCGTCCCGGTTCTGCCTGGGCCGGTAGCGTCTGGCGCCCCGGCTCTTCCTGGGCCAGTAGCGCCCTGGCGCCCGGTTCCTCCCGGACTGACCGACCGCGTCCCGGGGGGCCCACCCGTCGCCTACCCTCGTACAGATGTCCTCCCGTTTCGCCCCGCGCCCCACCCGCACCACCGTGCGCGGTGGCGAAACGGCCGTACCGGCGGGCGTCCCGCGCGCTGCGTCCGAGGCCTCCCGTTCCCATACCCCCGCCCCCACCCCTGCCCGCACCCGTACGTGGAAGCCGCCCTTCCCCCTGGACCTCGCCCTGACCCTCGGCCCGCTGCGCCGGGGCCCGGCCGACCCCGCCTTCCGGGTGACCCCCGACGGTGCGATCTGGCGCACGAGCCGTACGCCGGAAGGCCCGGGAACGCTCCGGGTGACCGCCCGCTCCGGGACGGTGGAGGCGACGGCGTGGGGCCCGGGAGCGGACTGGTTCCTGTCCCGGCTCCCCGTCCTCCTGGGCGAGTCGGACGACCCTTCGCTCTTCGTCCCGCGCCACCGCCTGGTCGCCGCGACGGCGCACCGCCGCCCCGGCCTCCGGCTGGCCCGTACGGGTCTGGTCCTGGAGTCCCTGATCCCGTCGATCCTGGAACAGAAGATCACCGCGGACGAGGCCTACCGGGCCTGGCGCCTCCTGCTCCGCACGTTCGGCGAGCCCGCGCCCGGCCCCACGCCTCCTCACATGTACGTGATGCCGGCGCCCCGTACCTGGGCCCTGATCCCCTCCTGGGAGTGGCACAAGGCGGGCGTGGACAACAAGCGGGCGTCCACGATCCTGCGCGCGGTCGCGAGGGCGTCCCGTCTTGAGGAGGCGGCGACGATGGCGCCCGTGGACGCGCAGGCCCGCCTGGAAGTGATCCCCGGCATCGGCCCCTGGACGTCCGCGGAAACGGTCCAGCGCAGCAATGGTGCGCCCGATGCGGTGACGGTCGGCGATCTCCACCTTCCCGGCATCATCGGGCACGCCCTCGCGGACGACCGTGACGCGGACGACACGGAGATGCTGAGGCTTCTGGCGCCGTACGCGGGGCAGCGGCACCGGGCGACGCGCCTGCTCCTCCTGAGCGGCCGCGTGCCGCTCCGCCGGGCTCCCCGAATGAGAAAAACGAACATCGCGACGTGGTGAACGCGGCGGGGTCCGCTGCGGGTACGCGGTGACCGTTCGCGCAGTTCCCCGCGCCCCTGCACCACCCCCGCGCCCCTGTCGGCTGCGGCTACCCGATGGTTGCTCGCGCAGTTCCCCGCGCCCCTAGGGGTGGCCCCGCCTCGTTGTCCGCTGCGGGTGCGCGGTGGTTGGTCGCGCAGTTCCTCGCGCCCCTAATGCCCCCGGCTCGTCGCTAACCACCACCCGCGGACGAACGACGGACGGAAACCCCCTCCAAGGGGCGCGGGGAACTGCGCGACCAACCCCCACGCACCCGCACCAAACAACGCACGGGGCCCACCCCTAGGGGCGCGGGGAACTGCGCGACCAGCCACGACGGGCCCGCACCGGACAGCGCACCCTCGCCCCCCCACACACACATAGACGTCACCGCACCACAACAAACTCCCCCACAACCCGCGAACCCCGAGCCGGCGGCTCAACCGCAGGGTGTCCCACCGCCACCGCCCCCATCGGCTCCCAGGACGACGGCAGCCCGAGGACATCCCGTACGACATCCCGGCAGAACATCGTCGAGGAGACCCACGCCGACCCCAACCGCTCCCCGGCCAGCGCCACCAGGAAGTTCTGCACCCCCGCCCCCGCCGCGACCACGAACATCTCCCGCTCGGCCGCATCCCGCCGCGCGTCCCCGTACGCGTGCGCGCCGTCCAGCACCAGGCACGGCACCACCAGATAGGGGGCCTTGCGCAGTACGTCACCCCGGCGGACCCGCTTGGCGATGGACTCCTCCGACCTCCCGTCCCGCCGGAGATCCGCGATCCACGCGTCCCGCATCGCGTCGAGCAGTTCGACCCGCGACGCGGCGGACTCCAGCAGGACGAAGCGCCACGGCGTCGTGTGGTGCGGCGCGGGCGCGGTGAGGGCCGCGGCCACGGCCCGCCGCACGGCACCGGGATCGACCGCCTCGTCCGTGAACTCACGGACGGTACGGCGCCGCGTCACCGCTTCCCGTACCGCCTCGGACGTACCGAGCCGGAACATGTCGTCCCGCGCACCGCGCACCAGCGCCCGGGCCCCGGTGTCCGGCGCGTCCGCCGCCTCACCGGCCACCACGTGCGGCAGCCCGCGGACCACCGCGACCGGCAGCCCCGCGGCCTTCCCCTTGACGAGGTCGCCCGCGGCGGCCAGCTCGTCCGCCGTGGCGACGACGGTCGCGCTCAGCGGGTTGCCGTACGCGTCGACGCCGCCCCGCAGGTCGTCCAGGACCCGCACCCCGGCCGCCCCGATGGCGACGTCGGTGAGCCCGGCACGCCAGGGCCGCCCGAAGGTGTCGGTGACGACGACGCCGACGTCCACGCCCAGCGCGTCCCGCAGCCCGTCCCGCACGGCACGGGCCGACGCGTCGGGGTCGAGGGGCAGCAGCAGCACGGTCCCCGCCGGGGTGTTGGACGCGTCGACCCCGGCCGCCGCCATCACGAGCCCCTGCCGGTTCTCGACGATGCGCAGGGTTCCGCGCCGCGCCACCACCCGTACGGTCTCCTCGTCGATGGCCGCCTCGCGGTCGGCCGCCTCGACGATCCGCCCCTCGGCCTTGCTGACGATCTTGGACGTGACCAGGACCACGTCACCGTCGGCGAGCCCCGGCTCGGCGGCCGCGATCAGCTTGGCCAGGTCGTCGCCCGGCCGGACCTCGGGCAGTCCGGGCACGGCCCACACGCGGTAGGAGGGTGCACTCACGCGCGTACCTCCGAGGCGAGCGTGAGAGCCTGCCGCGCCATCTCGGCGGCGGCGTCGACGTCGGTCATCATCAGCGGCACGGCGCGGCACCGGATCCCGGCGCTCTCCACCCGCTCCACCACGCCCGCGTCGACACTGTCGACGAGCCAGCCGTCGAGAAGGCCGCTGCCGTAGTGCTCGGCGACGGCGGCGGCGCTGGTCTCCACGCCCACGGCCGCGAGGACCTTGTCGGCCATGCCCCGCACGGGGGAGTCGCCCACGATGGGGGAGAGCCCGACGACCGGCACGCCCGCGTCGGCGATGGCCTCGCGGATGCCCGGCACGGCGAGGATGGTGCCGACGCTCACCACCGGGTTGGACGGCGGGAAGAGCACGATGTCGGCCTCGGCGATGGCTTCGAGGACGCCGGGCGCGGGCTTGGCCTGCTCGGCGCCGACGGGCACCACGGCGTGCGCGTCCACGGAGGCGCGCAGCCGCACCCAGTACTCCTGGAAGTGCACGGCCTTCTGCTCGCCGTCGACCGTGACGGCGACGTGCGTCTCGACGCGGTCGTCCGACATGGGGATGAGCCGCACGCCGGGCTGCCACCGCTCGCACAGTGCCTGCGTGACGGCGCTGAGCGGGTAGCCGGCGCCCAGCATCTGCGTCCGCACGATGTGCGTGGCGAAGTCCCGGTCGCCGAGCCCGAACCACTCGGGTCCGACGCCGTAGGCCGCGAGCTCTTCCTTGACCTTGAACGTCTCGTCCGTACGCCCCCAGCCCTGCTCCTCGTTGATGCCGCCGCCGAGCGTGTACATCACGGTGTCCAGGTCGGGGCAGACCTTCAGCCCGAACAGGTGAATGTCGTCACCGGTGTTGCCGATGACCGTGATGTCCGCGTCAGGCGCGGCTTTCTTGAGCCCGCGGAGGAAACGGGCGCCGCCGATACCGCCGGCCAGGACCACAATGCGCATGGACCCCAGCATGTCAGGCGGATACGACAGTGCGTCAGGCGGTTACGGCATCCTCGGCGGTGCCGGGGGCGACGGCGGCGGCGCACCGGGCGGCGTGCATCGGCATCTCGGTCAGGCCGGGGTAGTAGATGTGCAGGCTGACGGCCGGTTCCAGGGAGTCGTTGACGACCTCGTGGACGTACCCGGGCGCGAAGGCGCGCTGCGCGCCCGCGCCGAGCGCCCGGGTGCCCCGCTCGGTGTGTTCGGTCAGCTCACCCTCAAGGAGGGTGAGCACGCCGGAGGAGCGTCCGTGGTCGTGCGTGCCGCTGCCCTGTCCGGGCACCCAGGAGAGCAGCCACACCTCGTAGCCCGGCCCGGTGCGCAGCCGGTGGTACCAGCGGGTGGTGGCGTCGTACTTGACGAGGTGGGCCCATTGGGCGCGGTCGGCGGCGATGGCGCGCCCGAGTCCTGCGAACTCGGCCACGGTGACGGGGTGCTCGCGGGCGGGCTGCAGGAGGTGCGGGACTTCGAGGAGGTCGCCGGCGATCTGGAGGTCGCTGTCGCTGTTCATCGTGCGGTGGTTCCTCAACGTAAGAGTGCTGGGGTGTCGCGAGAATGGTGAAGCGCGGGGGATGCGGAGAGAGCGAGAAACACGCGGGCCCCAAGAGAGTGGGCTCCGCGGCTCAACAGCTGGAGTGGCTCAACAGCTGGAGCAGGAACAGCGACAGCGCGCGTGGGCAGCACCGATGGACCCGCAGGTGCGGGTCATCGAAAGAGCCTGGTTCGCGAGCATGCCCACCAGAACAGCCGCTCACACCCTTCTGTGTCAACTCGCTGTCCGCTATGCGAGAGATGTTTCACCTCATCCGGTTGATCGTTCAGGCGAAAGGTTTGTGCACCCGCCTCTCGGGACACATGGCGCAGCAACCGGCACGCAAACGTCGACGTCCTCCCTATTGAGGCCTCGTGAGGTTCCTGAGGTTCTCCGGTGGGGGGAACGTTCGACGGGGCGTCGGACGGGCCATCGACGGTGTCATGGTTTATGCCGATTTGAACACTTTCCGCATACCCTTGGTTCCGCAGAGTGAATAAGGGGCCCAATAGCAGATCTCGGCTTGACTGGCCCGGATCGGCACACTTGTAATTTCACTCGTGTCGTTCAGTCGAAATCGGTAACGACAGCACCACGGGGACGCACAAGACAGACGAGGGGCGCACATGACCGAGCTGGTTCAGGAACTGCTGGTCGAGGACGCGGACGAAGAACTCGGCTGGCAGGAGCGCGCGCTGTGCGCCCAGACCGACCCCGAGTCCTTCTTCCCCGAGAAGGGCGGCTCCACTCGCGAGGCCAAGAAGGTCTGCCTCGCCTGCGAAGTCCGCTCCGAATGCCTCGAGTACGCACTCGCGAACGACGAAAGATTCGGTATCTGGGGCGGCCTGTCGGAGCGTGAGCGGCGCCGGCTGAAGAAGGCCGCGGTCTGAGCACGAGCGCTCTCGCCCGCGTACGAGAAGGCGGTACGCCAAGGCAGTACGCGAAGGCAGGACGAAGGAAGCACGTGAAGGAACCGGACCCCTGCGGGGCGTGCCGCCCGTCCAATTCGGCACACACCTCCCCCAACCAATGCGCAACGAACGGCCCGTCACCCGTGGGTTATCCACAGGCGGCGGGCCGTCCTCATGCCAGCCGTTAGTGTGGGGCCCCGTCCGAGACACCCCCGTGCCCCCGCAGGGCGCAGGCGTCCACCGCAGTCCATCGAACCGGGGCCCGTACCTCGATGTCCGTGCACAGCCATTCGGCAGCCAGTCACCACGACGCTGCCGCTCCCGAGTTCCCGCGGCACGTCGTGACCGCCGTCCTCGTCACCCACGACGGCGCCCGCTGGCTGCCCGACGCCCTGGCCGGGCTCCTCGGCCAGGAGCGCCCCGTGCAGAACGCGGTGGCCGCGGACACCGGCAGCGGCGACGACTCCGCCCGACTGGTCACCGAGGCACTCGGCGCCGACCGCGTGCTGCACCTCGCGCGCCGCTCCGGCTTCGGCACCGCCGTCGACGAGGCCGTCCGCTCCGCCGACGTGCTCACCCCCGAAGAGCTTCCGTACCTCAAGCGCCCCAGCGGCTGGGACCCGGTCAGCCGGAGCTGGCGCGACGACGCGTACGACCTGCCCGACCTGCCGCACGGCGAACCGGTGCAGTGGCTCTGGCTGCTGCACGACGACTGCGCGCCGGACCCCGACGCGCTCGCCGAACTGCTCCGCGTCGTGGAGAACGAACACGAGCTCGGCAAGGACGTCGCCGTCGTCGGCCCCAAACTCCGCGGCTGGTACGACCGCAGGCAGCTCCTGGAGGTCGGCGTCTCCATCGCCAACAGCGGCCGCCGCTGGACCGGCCTCGACCGCCGCGAGCAGGACCAGGGCCAGCACGACCACGTACGGCCCGTGCTCTCCGTCTCCACCGCGGGCATGCTGATCCGCCGCGACGTCTACGAACAGCTCGGCGGCTTCGACCGCCGCCTGCCACTGATGCGCGACGACGTCGACCTCTGCTGGCGCGCGCACGCAGCGGGCCACCGCGTCCTCGTCGCCCCCGACGCCGTCGTACGCCACGCGGAGGCCTCCTCGCGCGAGCGCCGCACCGTCGACTGCGTCGGCCGCACGGCGACGTCACCGCACCGCGTGGACAAGGCGGGCGCGACCTACGCCCTGCTCGTCAACGCCCGCACCGCCGTACTGCCCTGGGTCCTCTTCCGGATCGTCGTCGGCACGCTCCTGCGCACCGTCGCCTGCCTCGTCGGCAAGGCGCCCGGCCAGGCCCTCGACGAGATCGCGGGCCTGCTTGCGACGCTGCTGCGCCCCGGGCGCATCCTGAGCGCCCGGAAGCAGCGCGGCAAACCGCTGCCCGACGCGGGCGAGATGCGGGCCCTGTTCCCGCCGCCCGGCGCCACCGTCCGGGCCACCGTCGAACAGACCGCGGGCAGCCTCTTCGGCACCACCGACGCCGAGGCACCCGCGGGCGCGGGACGCCACGGAGCCGTCGAGTCCGGACCCGGCGGCGACGACGCCGACTTCCTGGAGATCGAGCAGTTCGCCCGCCTCAAGCGCATCGCCCGCAAACCGGGACCGGTGCTCTTCGTCGTCCTCCTCTTCGCGTCGCTCATCGCCTGCCGCGCCCTGCTCGGCACCGGCGCACTCGCGGGCGGCGCGCTGCTGCCCGCGCCCGCCGACTCCTCGGGCCTGTGGGACCGCTACCTGGACGGCTGGCACCCCGTAGGAACCGGCGGCACCCAGGGCGCACCGCCCTACCTCGCACTCGTGGCGGGCCTGTCCACCCTGCTCTTCGGCTCCACCGGACTCGCCGTCACCGTGCTGCTCGTCGGCTCCGTGCCGCTGGCCGGCTTCGCCGCGTACTTCGCCTCCCGCCCGCTCGTCACCTCGCGCCTGCTGCGCGCGTGGGCCTCGATCGCGTACGCCTTCCTGCCCGCCGCCACCGGCGCGCTCGCGGGCGGCCGCATCGGCACCGCGGTCCTCGCCGTCCTGCTGCCGCTCATCGCGCGCGCGGGCATCGCGGCGAGCGGCCTCGCCTCCGACGGGAGCAACCGCGGCACCTGGCGCGCCACCTGGGCGTACGCACTGCTGCTGACCCTCGCCACGGCCTTCACGCCGATCGTCTGGCCGATTGCCCTCGTGCTCGGCCTCGCCCTCCTCGTGGTGCGCCGCGGCGACATCAGCGCCTACGGCCTGCGCTTCCTCGCCGCGCTCGGCACCCCGCTGCTCGTCCTCGCGCCGTGGTCCCTGACGCTGCTGCCCTTCGGCTTCTTCAAGGAAGCGGGCCTGGAGTTCGGCGCGGGCTCCGCCTCCGCCCTCGACCTGCTCGGCGCCAGCCCCGGCGGTCCCGGCACCGTGCACGGGCTGCTGCTCATCGGCATCGTCCTTGCCGCCCTCGGCGCCCTGCTGCGCCGCGAGCGGCAGCGGGCGGTGCGCACGGCCTGGGCGGCCGCCCTGGTCTCCCTGGTCTTCGCCGTCCTGTCGAACCACTCGGCCTGGGCCGGCCCCGCCACCCTCGGCTACGGCATGGCCCTCCTCGCCGCCGCCGCGCTCGGCGCCGACGGTGCGCGCTCGCGGGTGGCCGAGCAGAGCTTCGGCTGGCGCCAGCCGGTGGCCGCGCTCATCGCGTTCGCCGCGGCCGCGGGGCCGCTGCTCGTCGCCGCGGGCTGGATGATCGGCGGCGCCGACGACCCCCTGGAACGGCGCGAC
The DNA here is from genome assembly GCF_042881135.1 of Streptomyces sp. NPDC058284. Classification (NCBI taxonomy): domain Bacteria; kingdom Bacillati; phylum Actinomycetota; class Actinomycetes; order Kitasatosporales; family Streptomycetaceae; genus Streptomyces; species Streptomyces sp. NPDC058284. The sequence goes on along the minus strand of NZ_JBHVYE010000041.1, from coordinate 16,318 downwards.
CCGGTGCAGGTGCCCGCGTTCGTCGCGGAGGAGAGCGGCACGCAGGACCAGGCCCGCACCCTGGTCCTCGCCGGCGACTCGGCCGCCAAGGTCTCCTACACGCTCGTACGCGGCTCCGGCGGCCGGCTCGGCGACGCGGAACTCGCCGCGGCGGCAGCCAAGGACGAGCGGCTCGACAAGATCGTCGCCCGCCTTGTCGCCGGTTCCGGCGCGGACCAGGCCGACCAGCTCGGCGGCTTCGCCGTGCGTTACGTACTGGTGCACGACGGCGCACCCCGCCGGATGAGCCGCACCCTGGACGCGACCCCGGGCCTGACCCGGCTCAGCCAGGAGGACGGCAGCGCCCTGTGGCGCGTGGACCGGCAGGTGTCGCGCGCCGCCGTCGTCCCGAGAACCGGCGACCCCGAGCCCGTCGCGGCAGGACCCGTAGAGCTGCACACGAAGATCGACTCGGGCGACGGGGGCCGGATCCTGCGGCTCGCCGACTCGGCGGACCCGGGCTGGACGGCGACCCTCGACGGACGCCTGCTGCCCCGCACCACCGTGGACGGCTGGGCGCAGGGCTTCGAACTGCCCACCGTCGGCGGTCGCCTGGACGTCACCTACGACACCCCGTTGACGCACACGGCATGGCTGTGGGCGCAGGGCGCGCTCGCCGTAGTCCTCGTGGTGCTCGCCCTGCCCGGACGCCGCCGCGACGTCGACGACGACCTCCCCGAGGAGGCCGTCGTACCGGCCCAGGCGGTCGAGGGCGAGGGCCGCAGGGCGCGCAGGCTGCGCGCCCAGAGCGAGCTGGCCGCGCAGGAGGCGGGCCAGGACGTGCCGCCTCCTCCTTCGGAGGAGGCCCTGGCCGCCGTCCCGCAGCAGGCGCGGTCCTACGAGGAGTGGGACACCCCGGCCCCCGTGGGCGCCGAGCACGACGCGTACGGGGACGGGCAGCAGTACGAGGACGGCCGGCCGTACCAGGGCGGTCACCAGTACCAGGGCGACGAGTACCAGGCCGGACCGTACGAGCAGCCTGCGTACCAGCAGGACCCCTACCAGGGCGGCCAGTACGACCCGTACGGGTCCTACGGCGGCGCGGGCACGGTGGGCGGTGCCTACGGGAGCGAGCAGTACGGCGGCGAGCAGTACGGGGGCGATCGGTACGGCGGTGAACAGCAGGGCGGCGAGCAGCAGTACGCGCAGCCCTACGACCCCGCGTACGACCACCAGCGGCCCCCGATGCCGCCGCCACCCCCGCAGCCGCCCCACGGCCCCGACAGCGAGCGCCCCGACGGGAGCCAGCAGTGAACCGCACCACCCAGTCCCTGATCGCCGTGGTCGTCGCGCTCGGCGCCGTCACCGGGTACGCCGCGGCCGGCGGCCCGGACGACACCGGCGACGACACGGCGAAGACCGCGGCGCGCCAGCCCGTCGAGCGCACCAGCCTGCTCTGCCCGGTACCCAGCGGCTCCGACCTCGCCGAGACCTCGTACACCGCGTTCACCCCGAAGGGGAGCGGTGGCGAGGCCGCGGGCAAGGCGGAGCTGCTGCCCGTGGCCAAGGCGCTGACGGACGCGCCCAAGGACGACGGCAAGAACACCAAGCCCTTCCTCACCCAGAAGACGCCGGGCGAGCCGGTCGCGGGCGAGGAGTCCGGCGCCGAGGCGCCCGCCCTCATCGGCACGGCCGACGGCGGCCTGGCCCCCGGCTGGACCGTGCAGCAGACCACGACGTACGCGGCGGGCAGTGGCCGCGGCATGCACGGCACCAACTGCACGGCGCCCGACACCGACTTCTGGTTCCCGGGCGCGAGCACCGCCAAGGACCGCAGCGACTACATCCATCTGACGAACCCGGACGACTCCGCCGCCGTCGTCGACGTGGAACTGTTCGGCCCCGAGGGCGAGGTCACCTCCCAGGTGGGCGACTCGATCCAGGTGCAGCCGCACTCCAGCGTCCCGGTGCTGCTGTCCACCCTCGCCGACAAGCGGTACGCGAACCTCACGATGCACGTGACCGCGCGCAGCGGCCGGGTCGCGGCGGCCGTGCAGTCCTCCGACGAGAAGCTGGGCGGCGACTGGCTGCCCGCCTCCGCCGACCCCTCGGGCAGCCAGGTCATGCCCGGCATCCCGAAGGACGCCACCGCCGTACGCCTGGTCGCCTACGCGCCCGGCGCCGAGGACGCGGACCTCAAGGTCCAGCTGGTCTCGCCGACCGGCACCATCACCCCCGCCGGACACGAGAGCCTGCACGTCAAGTCCGGCATGACGGCCGCCGTCGACCTCGGCGACCTCACCAAGGGCGAGGCCGGCTCGCTGCTCCTGACGCCGACCGACACCGCGGTGCCCGTGGTGGCCGCGCTGCGCGTCACCCGCGGCAAGGGCGGCAAGCAGGAGACGGCGTTCATCCCGGCGACGGGCGCGGTGGGCGCGCGGGCGACGGTCGCCGACAATCGGGCCAAGGGCTCCACGCTCTCCCTGGTCGCCCCGGGCCGGACGGCGCGGGTGAAGGTCACGGCGTCGGCCGGCACCGAGGGCGGCTCACCCGTCACGAAGTCGTACACGGTCAAGGGCGGCACGACCCTGGCGATCGACCATCCGCCGGTGCCAGACGGCCTCAAGGGCACCTACGCGCTCACGGTGGAGCAGGTCTCCGGAGGCGAGGTCCACGCGGCGCGGACACTGTCGGCGCCGGAGGAGGGCATCCCGATGTTCACCGTCCAGACGCTGCCGGACGACCGGGGGACGGTCGAGGTGCCGGAGGCGGAACGGGACCTGTCGGTGCTGCAGAAGTGACGGCGGCTCATGTGACGGCGGCTCAAGTGGTGGCCGTCGGGAGGCGGCAGGAGGCCACCCGCGCGTGGGGGAGTGCGGGAAGTGGTTCTCAGTCCTCGTCCCCGTAGCGCGGGTCCACCGACTCGGGGGAGAGACCGAGCAGTTCGGCGACCTGCTCGACGACCACCTCGTGCACGAGCGCCGCGCGCTCCTCGCGCCCCTTGGTGCGGATCTCCACCGGTCGGCGGTAGATGATCACGCGGGCGGGCCGCCCCTCGGACGCGGACGCCGCGATCGTGCCGCCCAACGGCACCACCTCGTCCTGCCACTCCCCGTCGGGCCGCCCCAGGGGAGGCACTTCGAGCACCATGAATTCCATCTCGCCGAGCTGCGGCCAGCGTCGCTCCAGGCGCTCCACGGAGTCCTGCACGAGGTCGGTGAAGGCCTCGCCGCGGCTCGCCGAGAGCGGAACCTGGGGCGGCGCCACGGGCCCGCGCATGCCCCTGCCGTGGCGGTCGCGGCGACGGGGCCTCGGGTCTGCGGAACGTGGCTGTACGGGGTCGTCCATCACTGACGAAGCGTAGTCCCCGAGATCGGCCTTTCCGCGTGGTGCGCGCCATGTCGCTCGCTGACCGTTCCGGCACCCTTCCAGCAATCTTGGACTCAATTCCGTATCTCTCCCGGACCGCCGATCTCGCGCCGAATGACGTGATCCGCACCATGTGGTGACCGGATTCACCACGGTCCACCCCTGCGGTCACCGGTGTCCACGCAGGTCAGCGCGGTGTCCGTCCGGCATGGCGGGGCACGGGGTGCGGCACGACACGGTGGGGTGACCTCGTGGAGAGTCGTCGCGGCCCGCTCAAGAGTGCGGTACCGTCCAACGCTGTGAGCCCTGTACGTCGCTGTTCGCGCACCGCTTGCGGCCGTCCCGCCGTCGCGACGCTGACGTACGTCTACGCCGACTCGACCGCGGTCCTCGGCCCCCTCGCCACCTACGCCGAACCCCACTGCTACGACCTGTGCGCCCAGCACTCCGAGCGCCTCACCGCGCCCCGCGGCTGGGACGTCGTACGGCTCGCCGACGCCTCAGGCCCGGCCCGCCCCTCCGGCGACGACCTCGAAGCCCTCGCCAATGCCGTGCGCGAGGCGGCCCGCCCGCAGGAGCGCACGGCCGAGGCCGGCGGTGGCGGCGCGCGCTCGGCGGACCCGATGGAGGTCGCACGCCGCGGCCACCTCCGCGTACTGCGGTCGCCGGACTCCTGAGGCAGCGGCTCTACGGGACGCGGCCTCAGGGATACGTGGTCCTACGGAGTGCCCGGTTCTCCGAAACGTGGTCCTACGGAGAGCCCACTTCTCCGCTCCCTCACCGGATCTTCGCCTTCCGCCTCGTTGACGCGCCCGCGCCGGGGCCCTGACGATTTCGCCACCCCACAGCCGGGAGGCGCCCCGTGTTCACCCAGCAACTGGAGCCCGTGGCCGACTCGCTCGGCCTGTCCGCGCTCGTCGCGACCCTGCCCCTCCTGACCGTCCTCTTCCTGCTCGGCGCCGTCCGCATGAAGGCGCACCTGGCCGGGCTCACCGGCCTCGCCGTCGCCGTCCTCGTCGCGTGGCTCGCCTACGGCATGCCGCTCGGCCAGACCGCGTCGAGCGCCGCGCAGGGAGCCCTCTTCGGCCTCTTCCCCATCCTGTGGATCGTCGTCAACGCCCTGTGGATCCACCGCATGACGGTCCGCACCCGGCACTTCGACATCCTGCGCCGCTCCTTCGGGCGGCTCTCCGACGACCCCCGCATCCAGGCGCTCGTCGTGGCCTTCTGCTTCGGGGCGCTCCTGGAGGCGCTCGCCGGTTTCGGGGCGCCCGTCGCGATCAGCGCGGTCATGCTCGTGGCCCTCGGCTTCGACCCGGTGCGTGCCGCGGTCGTCTCCCTCGTCGCCAACACCGCGCCGGTCGCCTTCGGCGCCCTGGCCACCCCCGTGGTGACGCTGGCTCAGGTGACGGGCCTTCCGCTGGACACCGTCGCCACGGTCGTCGGCCGCCAGACACCGCTGCTCGCCCTGGTCGTGCCGCTGCTCCTGGTGGTGCTCGTGGACGGGCGGCGCGGGCTCCGCGAGACCTGGGTGCCCGCCCTGGCCTGCGGCCTCGCCTTCGCCGCCGCCCAGTTCGCGGCCTCCAACCACGTCTCCGCGCAGCTCGCCGACATCGGCGCGGCCCTCGCGGGCGCGGGCGCCCTCCTCGCGGCGCCGCACGCCCGCAGGCCCGCCGCCGAGCCCGTCCGCGCCGCGGTCCTCACCGGCGTACGCAGCGAGAACCTCGACCACGCCGACCCGCGCCCCGAAGTGCTGCGCGCCTACGCCCCGTACGCCCTGATCGTCGCCGTCTTCTCCCTCGCCCAGCTCCCCGCCGTCAAGCACCTCCTCGCCAAGGCGACGCGCACCTTCGACTGGCCCTTCCTGAACGTCGGCGACCCCTCGGGGCACCCGGTCGGCGGCAACGTCTTCACGCTGCCGCTCGTGTCGACCGGCGGCACGCTCGTGCTGCTCGCGGGTGCGGGCACCGCGGCGGTCATCGGGGTGCACGCGCGCGTGGCGGTACGGGAATGGGCCGCGACCGTCCACGAGATGCGCCACGCGATCCTCACCGTGACGTCCGTACTGGCGCTCGCCTACGTCATGAACCTCTCCGGGCAGGCCGCCACGATCGGACACTACGTGGCCGCCGCGGGCGCGGGCCTCGCCTTCCTGTCACCGGTACTCGGCTGGTTCGGCGTCGCGGTCACCGGCTCCGACACCTCCTCCAACGCCCTCTTCGGCGCACTCCAGGTGACGGCGGCCCAGCAGTCCGGGCTCTCCCCGGAACTCCTCGCGGCCGCCAACAGCTCGGGCGGCGTCCTCGGCAAGATGATCTCCCCGCAGAACCTGACGATCGCGTGCGCCGCCGTCGGACTCGCGGGCAAGGAGGGCGACCTGCTGCGCAAGGTGCTGCCCTGGAGCCTCGGACTGCTGCTGGTGATGTGCCTGATCGTGGTGGGGCAGAGCACGGCGGTGCTGGGCTGGATGCTGCCGTAAGAGCCTGTCTTCGAACCCCCGTCTGCGCCCCGACGCCCGGCACGCGCCCGCGCTTCGCGCGGACGACGGGGGTTCAAGGACAGGCTCTGAGTGTGCGGGCCCGACGCCGGGGTACAGGCTGTCGCGACGCGCGGCCGGGTGTCGGTCGCAACGGGTAGTTTTGTGACGACGGAGGGCTCGACGGAGGTCTCTGTCGTACTCGCTGAACTCGCAGAACTTGCAGAGAGGGTTGGCCGTGACTGCTGATCTGTCCCAGATCGTGAAGGCGTACGACGTCCGCGGGGTGGTCCCGGACCAGTGGGACGAGTCGCTCGCCGAGCTCTTCGGGGCGGCCTTCGCGCAGGTCACGTCGGCGGACGCGATCGTCGTCGGGCACGACATGCGCCCCTCGTCGCCCGGCCTCTCGCGGGCCTTCGGACGCGGCGCGGCCGCACGCGGCGTGGACGTCACGGAGATCGGGCTCTGCTCGACGGACCAGCTGTACTACGCCTCCGGGGCGCTGAACCTGCCGGGCGCCATGTTCACGGCGTCGCACAACCCCGCCCAGTACAACGGCATCAAGATGTGCCGCGCCGGAGCCTCCCCCGTGGGCCAGGACACCGGCCTCGCGGAGATCCGCGCCCTCGTCGAGGGCTGGCAGCGCACCGGCGCCCCCGGGCCCGCCGCGACCACGGGCACCCTCACCAAGCACGAGACCCTCACCGAGTACGCCGCCCACCTGCGCGGCCTCGTCGACCTCACCGCCATCCGCCCGCTCAAGGTCGTGGTGGACGCGGGCAACGGCATGGGCGGCCACACCGTCCCCACCGTCTTCGAGGGCCTGCCCCTGGAACTCGTGCCGATGTACTTCGAGCTGGACGGCACCTTCCCCAACCACGAGGCCAACCCCCTGGACCCGGCCAACATCGTGGACCTCCAGCGGCGGGTGCGCGAGGAGGGCGCCGACCTCGGCATCGCCTTCGACGGCGACGCGGACCGCTGCTTCGTCGTCGACGAGAACGGCGACCCGGTCTCCCCGTCGGCCATCACCGCCCTGGTCGCCTCCCGCGAGCTGGCCAGGCACGGCGGCAAGGGCACGGTCATCCACAACCTCATCACCTCCTGGTCGGTCCCCGAGGTCGTCAAGGAGAACGGCGGCACACCGGTACGCACGCGCGTGGGCCACTCCTTCATCAAGGCGGAGATGGCGAGGACCGGCGCGATCTTCGGCGGCGAGCACTCCGCGCACTACTACTTCAAGGACTTCTGGAACGCGGACACGGGCATGCTCGCCGCGCTCCACGTCCTCGCGGCCCTCGGCGGCCAGGAAGGACCGCTCTCCGCGCTCGTCGCCCAGTACGACCGCTACGCGGGCTCCGGCGAGATCAACTCCACGGTCGACGACCAGACCGCCCGCCTCGCCGCCATCAAGGCGGCGTACGGGGACCAGGAAGGCGTGACCCTCGACGAGCTCGACGGCCTCACCGTGACCGCCGCCGACTGGTGGTTCAACGTACGCGCGTCGAACACCGAGCCCCTGCTGCGCCTGAACGTGGAGGCGCGCGACGAGGCGACCATGGCCAAGGCGCGCGACGAGGCCCTGGCGATCATCCGCGGCTGAGCCCCGGCCCCCGAGGACCCTCCGCGGCCGGCCCCCGCACCCACCGCGGAGGGGCCCGTTCACCGGCCCCTCCGCATCCCCCACGCCCCACCTCTCACGGAGGTAGGCTGACCAGGCCGCATCCGCGCGGCGAAAGCGCGGAGCCCGCGCGAAGCGCGAACACGCCCAGCACGACATCACGTCAGCTCGAAGGGACCCACCCCATGCCGCTCGAAGCCGGCCTCCTGGAGATCCTCGCCTGCCCGGCCTGTCACGCCCCCCTCAAGGAGACGGACACCGAGCTGATCTGCACGGCGAACGCCAAGGAGTGCGGCCTCGCCTACCCGGTCCGCGACGGCATCCCCGTACTCCTGGTCGACGAGGCGCGCCGCCCCGCGTAAGGCAGGACCCGCACGCAGTACACCGTGCACGGCGAATCGGAGGCCCGACCCCCATGCTCGACGAGTCGCTGCTTGACGCCCCGGAGGCGCTGGCCCGAGCCGACCGCCGCGGACTGCTGCGCGGCGCGGCGGAGGCGGGCGCCCGCGTCCGCACCGCCGTCCGGCACGCCGCGGAGGCCGGCCTCACGGAGCTCAAGCCCGACGGCAGGCCCCGCGCCGTCCTCATCGCGGGCCCCGGTACCGCCGCGGCCTGCGTCGCCGACCTCCTGGACGGCCTCGCGGGCGCCGGATGCCCCGTCATCCGCCTCGCCCCGACCGGCGTAGCCCCCGCCGCGGGCGCCCTGCGCTGGTCACTGCCCGGCTGGGTCGGCCCCGTCGACCTGCTGCTCATCGCCACCCCCGACGGCACCGAGCCCGGCCTCTCGCTCCTCGCCGACCAGGCGTACCGCCGCGGCGCCACGGTCGTCGCGGTCGCCCCCGCACGCACCCCGCTGGCCGAGAGCGTGGACGGCAGCCACGGCCTCACCGTCCCCATGGCCTGCTCGCCCTACGGCGCGTACGAAGGCGCCCACGACGAATCCGACCGCGACTCCGCCACGTACGAGGCACGCCGCGTCGAGGACGAAGCCGCCCCAGGCGCCCCCGGCACCCTCTGGGCCCTCCTCGTCCCGCTGCTCGTACTCCTGGACCGCACCGGGCTGCTCGCCGCCCCCGTCGACACCCTGCAGAAGGTCGCCGACCGCCTCGACCACGTCGCGGAGCGCTGCGGTCCGGCCATCGCGACGTACAGCAACCCGGCCAAGACCCTCGCCGCCGAGCTGGCCGACTGCCTGCCGCTGATCTGGACCGAGGGCCGGTCCGCCGGTGTCGTGGGCCGCCGCTTCGCCGCCACCCTCGCAGAGCTGGCCGGGCACGCGGCGCTCGCCGCCGAACTGCCCGAGGCGCTGCCCGCGCACGGCGCCCTCCTCGCGGGCAACCCCGCGGGCGGCGACGACACCGACGACTTCTTCCGCGACCGCGTCGACGACCCGGCCGCCCTTCGCGCGCGCGTGGTGCTGCTCCGCGACTCCCCGGTGGACGCCGGGGGCCTCACCGCGGCCCCCGCCGCCCGCGAGCTCGCGCACGGCCACGACATCGCGCTCAGCGAGCTGGAGCCGGAGGACGGCGAGGAGCTGGAAGCACTCGCGGAGCTGATCGCCGTCACGGATTTCGCCGCCGTTTACCTGGCACTCGCCGCGGGGGACCGATCATGACCCCGCAGGCCGCACCGCCGCCGCCCGCCGCGGCAGTGGTCCTGCGCCACTCGCGGCAGTAGTCCAGCATTCGCGTACGTAAGGGAGAACCCCTCCGTGGACCGCCTCAGCAACACCATCCGCCCCTACGCCTGGGGTTCCCCCACCGCCATCGCGGAGCTCATAGGCGCCGAGCCGAGCGGCGAACCGCAGGCCGAGATGTGGATGGGCGCCCACCCGGGCGCACCCTCGCGCACCGCACGCGGCGCACTGAACGAGGTCATCGACGCGGACCCGGAGCGCGAACTCGGCAAGGCGGCAACCGACAAATTCGGCCCGCGCCTGCCCTTCCTCCTCAAGATCCTCGCCGCCGGCGCCCCGCTCTCCCTCCAGGTCCACCCCGACCTCACCCAGGCGCAGGAGGGGTACGCGGACGAGGAGCGCCGCGGCGTCCCGATCGACGCCCCGCACCGCAACTACAAGGACGCCAACCACAAACCCGAACTGATCTGTGCCCTCACACCGTTCGACGGCCTCTGCGGCTTCCGCGCCCCCGCCGAGACCGCGGACCTCCTGGCGGCCCTGGACGTCGACTCCCTCAAGCCGTACGTCGACCTGTTGCGCGCCCAGCCCGAAGAGGCCGCGCTGCGCGAGGTCCTGACGGCCGTACTGAGCGCCGATCCCGAAGAGATGGCGGAGACGGTCACCGACGTCACGGCCGCCGCCCGGCGCCTCGGCGGTGTCTACGAGCCGTACGCGGGCATCGCCCACCACTACCCCGGCGACCCCGGCGTCATCGCGGCGATGCTCCTCAACCACGTGCGACTGCAGCCCGGCGAGGCCCTGTTCCTCGGAGCGGGCGTCCCGCACGCCTACCTCGACGGCCTCGGCGTCGAGATCATGGCCAACTCCGACAACGTCCTGCGCTGCGGCCTGACCCCGAAACACGTCGACGTCCCCGAGCTCCTGCGCATCGTCCGCTTCGAGGCGACCGAGCCCGGCGTGCTGCGCCCGGAAGCGTCCGCCGCGGGCGAAGAGGTCTACGAGACCCCGATCGACGAGTTCCGCCTCTCCCGCTTCGTCCTGCCGGAGGGCGCCGCTCCGCACGACCTCACCGCCACGACCCCGCAGATCCTGCTCTGCACGGCGGGCTCCGTCCAGGCGGGCGAACTGATCCTGGCGCCCGGCCGGTCCGCGTTCGTCCCGGCGAGCGAAAAGGCCGAACTGTCCGGTACCGGCACGGTTTTCCGGGCCACTGTGGTGGCCTGACGCACCAGCACCCTCCCGTGCTGCAACAATGACCCACCGTAAACGGCGGGCAAAGTGCTGCCCGCCGACGACGGCCGACAACGTACGAAGGCGAAGGGACCCCGGGCACTTATGAGCGCGTCAGGCGGAACAAAGGCGATTGTCGCGGCACTCGGCGCGAACCTCGCGATCGCGGTGGCGAAATTCGTCGCGTTCATCTTCAGCGGCTCGTCCTCGATGCTCGCCGAGAGCGTCCACTCGCTCGCCGACTCCGGCAACCAGGGGCTCCTGCTGCTCGGCGGCAAGAAGGCCCAGCGCGAGGCGACCCCGCAACACCCCTTCGGCTACGGCCGCGAGCGCTACATCTACGCCTTCCTCGTATCGATCGTCCTCTTCTCGGTCGGCGGCATGTTCGCGGTCTACGAGGGCTACGAGAAGATCAAGCACCCGCACGAGCTGGAGCACTGGTACTGGCCCGTCGGGGTCCTGGTGTTCGCGATCATCGCGGAGGGCTTCTCCTTCCGTACCGCCATCAAGGAGTCCAACGAGACGCGCGGCCAGCTCAGCTGGACGCAGTTCGTCCGCCGCGCCAAGGCCCCCGAGCTGCCCGTCGTCCTCCTGGAGGACTCCGGCGCACTGGTCGGCCTGGTCCTCGCCCTCGGCGGCGTCGGTCTCGCCCTGGCCACCGGGGACGGCGTCTGGGACGGCATCGGCACGCTCTGCATCGGTCTCCTGCTCATCCTGATCGCGATCGTCCTGGCCGCGGAGACCAAGTCGCTGCTGCTCGGCGAGGCCGCGGGCACCGAGGAGGTCAGGAAGATCGAGCAGGCCGTGGTCGACGGCGAGACGGTCACCAAGGTCATCCACATGCGCACGCTCCACCTCGGCCCCGAGGAACTGCTCGTCGCCGCCAAGATCGCCGTCCAGCACGACGACACGGCCGCCGAGGTCGCCTCCGCGATCAACGCCGCCGAGGAACGCATCCGCGCCGCGGTCCCGATCGCCCGCGTGATCTACCTCGAACCGGACATCTACAGCGAGACGGCGGCAGCCGCGGGCGCGAACCCGGCGAAGTCGCCCGGCGGCCACTGAGTCTTGCTCGTACGTACGTCGATGGGGCCCCGCACCGGTGTGGTGCGGGGCCCCATCGACATGTCAGCCCATGAAGGCGGGCTGGGGCCAACTGGGCCAACCGGTGTAGCTTGGGGATGAGCCAGACGTCGCTGCTGATGGCGGTCGGGCGGTCCACGCACGGACTGTCCGAGGGAGAGAGGGCCTCCGACGGACTGCGCTGCGCGCGTCTGTGCACCCTTGTGCCCGACGCCGCAGGTCAGCCATGTCCACCCTCGATCGATCCCACGAGGAGCAGCTCACTCATGACTCTCATCAACGGCCAGGACTTCAAGGTCGCCGACCTCTCCCTCGCCGCGTTCGGCCGCAAGGAGATCACCCTCGCCGAGCACGAGATGCCCGGCCTGATGGCGATCCGCCGGGAATTCGCCGCCAGTCAGCCGCTGGCCGGCGCCCGCATCATGGGCTCCCTGCACATGACCGTGCAGACCGCCGTGCTCATCGAGACCCTGGTTGCGCTGGGCGCCGAGGTCCGCTGGGTCTCCTGCAACATCTTCTCCACCCAGGACCACGCCGCTGCGGCCATCGCCGTCGGTCCGAACGGCACGCCGGAAGACCCCCAGGGCATCCCGGTCTTCGCCTGGAAGGGCGAGACCCTCGAAGAGTACTGGTGGTGCACGGAGCAGGCGCTGACCTGGCCGAACACCCCCACCGGCGGCCCGAACATGATCCTGGACGACGGCGGCGACGCCACCCTCCTCGTCCACAAGGGCGTCGAGTACGAGAAGGCCGGCAAGGTCCCGTCCGTGGACACCGCCGAGAACGACGAGCACCGCGTCATCCTGCAGCTCCTCAACCGCACCATCACCGAGGGCTCGCAGAAGTGGACCCAGCTCGCCTCGGAGATCCGCGGCGTGACCGAGGAGACCACCACCGGCGTCCACCGTCTCTACGAGATGCAGCGCGACGGCGTCCTCCTCTTCCCGGCGATCAACGTGAACGACGCCGTGACGAAGTCGAAGTTCGACAACAAGTACGGCTGCCGCCACTCGCTCATCGACGGCATCAACCGCGCCACGGACGTCCTCATCGGCGGCAAGACCGCCGTCGTCTGCGGTTACGGCGACGTGGGCAAGGGCTGCGCGGAGTCTCTGCGCGGCCAGGGCGCCCGCGTGATCATCACCGAGATCGACCCGATCTGCGCGCTCCAGGCGGCGATGGACGGCTACCAGGTGACGACGCTGGACGAGGTCGTCGAGACGGCCGACATCTTCATCACCACCACGGGCAACAAGGACATCATCATGGCCTCCGACATGGCCAAGATGAAGCACCAGGCGATCGTGGGCAACATCGGCCACTTCGACAACGAGATCGACATGGCCGGCCTGGCCGCCATCGAGGGCATCGTCAAGGACGAGGTCAAGCCGCAGGTGCACACCTGGACCCACCCGGACGGCAAGGTCCTCATCGTGCTGTCCGAGGGCCGCCTGCTGAACCTGGGCAACGCGACGGGCCACCCGTCCTTCGTGATGTCCAACTCCTTCGCGGACCAGACCCTGGCCCAGATCGAGCTGTTCACCAAGCAGGAGGAGTACCCCACCGACGTCTACGTGCTCCCCAAGCACCTGGACGAGAAGGTCGCCCGCCTGCACCTCGACTCGCTCGGCGTGAAGCTGACCAAGCTCACCCCCGAGCAGGCCTCCTACATCGGCGTCGAGGTCGACGGCCCCTTCAAGTCCGACCACTACCGCTACTGACGGTCGGAGACCGAGGCCAGCAGCCACTCGCCACCGGCCGACAGTCCGCAGATCAGCGTCACTTCAGCAGGCCCTCGCCCCCGCGGCGGGGGCCTGCCCCTTTGAGGCGGCGCACCAGCGGACCCGTCACAGCCCGCCAAGCACCCCAGGACCAGGACCACGCCCATGCCCCGCGGCCGATATTCGCTCCACGATCCGCACGACCACACCCCCCTCGGCGAAGAACACTTCCACTGCGCGCCCGGCCCCTCCGGCTGGCGCTACGTCGCCCAACGGACCACCCCCTCAGCCACCCCCGCGGGCTCCGTCGACCTCGCACTCGACGACCGCGGCCGCCCCATCCGCCTGGAACTCCACGCGGGCGACTGGCAGGTCCGCGCAGGCGCCCTCAACGGCGTCACCTGGGTCCGCACCGACCCCACCGGCACGCACGCCACCGAAGACAACGCCCCCGCCCACGCCTTCACCGGCACGTCCCCCGCTTTCCTCATCGCGACGGCCCGGCTCCTGCGCCTGACCCCCGCTTCCCCCGCGACCCGAATCCGCCTGGTCGCCTTCACGGACCCGGTCCTCGCCCCCCGCACCCTCGACCAGTCCTGGGCCCTGCTGAAAAGAGAAGCACACGCCACTGACAACGGCCCGCTGAACGTGGACGAATACCAGGTCACAGCCCTGGACACCGGTGAACAGCACGCCGTCCACATCACCGGCGACGTAGTCCTCGCGGCCCCCGGCATCGAGCTCGAACACCTCGAAACCCCACCGTCGAGCTTCACCTGAGACCGCGCCGCCCCCGCCCGGCCCGACGGACGCTCAAGCAGGCGGCACGAACCCCGTGCCCGCCGACGGAGACGGTGACTCACCTTCCGGCCCGGTCTGCTCCACGGGCTCCACGGGCTCAGACACAACAGCAGGAGTCCAGGCCGCCGAACCCCAAGAGCTCACGCCGGCACCAGCAGTGCCACTACCAGCAGCGTCGCCACCGGCAACCGGAAAAGCGGGAGCACCCGACCCACCCCCGGATTCCACCGCTCCACCAAACGCCCGCCGCGCGTCCCGAGCCTGCCGCTCATGCACGACAGCCGCCAGATAGGCGGCCGGCGGAACTCCGTACGGCGCGGGAGCCCCGGTCCGCTCCACCAGATCACCGGCGAGCCGCTCGGCCATGGCCCAGCCGACCTGCGGATCCAGCTGCCCCATCCGCGTGAGGTACTGCCGGATCGCCAGCCACAGCCCCTCGGGCACCCCCGACAGATCCAGCCCGGCGAACCGCCCGGCCAGCCAGGGCGGAGGCGGCGGTACGAAGGCCGCCCGCGCCGCGGGCACCCGTTCCCGCACGACCAGCGTCCCCGCGAACACATCGCCGAGCCGCCGCCCCCGGGCCGACACCAACGACGCGATACACGCGACGACCCCGAACGTCAGCAGAATCTCGACGACCCCGACGGCACCCCGCACCAGCGCGTGCCGGAACCGGATCGGCCCCCCGTCGTCCCGCACGACCCGCAGCCCGCACGCCAGCTTCCCGAGTGAACGCCCATGGCTGAGCGTCTCCACCGCTATGGGCCCACCGACCAGGACCAGTACGAAACTGGCGACCGCGACGGCCGCGGCGGCGGCGTCGTCCAACGAAGAGGTCGAGGCGATGATCCCGAGGGTCACCACGAGATAGACCGTCCACGCCACGACCATGTCGATCAACACGGCCAACGCCCGGCTCGGCAGTTTCGCGGGGCGCATCTCCAGCGCCACCGCCTCGCCCGTCACAAGCTCACTCACGCCCGCCGCCCTTCCCCGCCCTGCCGTAGGACTGGCCAGTCTGCCAAGCTGAACAGCCACGCGCCGCAGTACGAGGAGCAGCCACCCGATGGACCTCGACGTCTTCGTGTCCGCCCACCGAGCCGAGTGGGACCGCCTGGACGCCCTGCTGCGCCGCCGACGCCGCCTCACCGGCGCCGAGGCCGACGAACTCGTAGCCCTCTACCAACGCGCCGCCACCCACCTCTCCCTCATCCAGTCCAGCGCCCCGGACCCGCAGCTCACCGGACGCCTGACACATCTGGTGGCACGCGCGCGAAGCGCCGTGACCGGCACGCGCCGCGCCTCCTGGCGCGACGTGACCCGCTTCGTGGCCCACGGTTTCCCCGCGGCGGTCTACCGCTCCCGTCGCTGGTGGATACCCACCGCCCTGCTCTCGACGGTCCTGGCAGCGGTCATCGGCTGGTGGGTCGCCACCCACCCCGAGGTCCAGTCCTCGATCGCGGCCCCCGGTGATCTCCGCGAGATGACGCGTCCGGGTGGTGAGTACGAGACGTACTACTCCAGCCATCCCGCGGCCTCCTTCGCCGCGCAGGTCTGGACGAACAACGCGCAGGCAGCGGCGATGTGCCTGGTGCTGGGGGCCTTCCTCTGCTTCCCCGTCCTATGGATCCTCTTCCAGAACATGCTCAACCTCGGGGTGGGCATGGGCCTGATGTCGTCGGCCGGACGCCTCGACACCTTCCTCGGCCTGGTCCTGCCGCACGGTCTCCTGGAACTGACCGCCGTCTTCGTGGCCGCGGGCACGGGTTTGCGCCTCGGCTGGACCGTCATCGACCCGGGTCACCGAACTCGCCGCACCGCACTCGCGGAGGAGGGCCGCGCAGCCCTCGGTATGGCCATCGGTCTGGCCCTGGTCCTTTTCGTCTCCGGCGCCATCGAAGGCTTCGTCACCCCCTCGGGCCTCCCCACATGGGCCCGCATCGCCATAGGAGTCGCCGCCGAGCTGCTCTTCCTCGTGTACGTCTACGCGGTGGGCGGCCGAGCGGCCCGCGCAGGCGAGACAGGCGACGTTGACCAGCAAGAACGCAGCGCGTCGGTACCCACAGCGGCGTGATGTGCGCAGGCCCCCGGCAACCTGCTAGTCTCCTTCTCGCCCCGGAAAAACCGTTGACACGGAAGGACCGGGGAGGTAGATTCGAACAGTTGCCTAGAGTTGGACAAGTCCAACGGCGGCGGTTAACATTTACCTGCTTCTCGAATTACATCGATACGAGAAGCCACCCCCGATCAATCGGAATCCGAAGCCGGTAAGTCCGGCCGAAAACTTCTGATAAAGTCGGATCAGCCGAAAGGCAAAGGCCCTCCAACGGCCACCGGAAATGAAATCCGAACCGGAAACGGAACGGAAAACGGATCTGGTAAGGTTGGAAACACGAAAT
>NZ_JBHVYE010000040.1:0-56431 GCF_042881135.1 Streptomyces sp. NPDC058284 | reverse complement strand
CGCCACATGACCTCGAACTCCGCACTCCGATCGCATGCTTCCCCAAGCTCTCGGCTCCGCTCGAGCAGGGGAGGCCCCAATCCGCCGCTGCGCCCACGCTTCGCGCGGACGACGGGGGTTCAAAGACAGGCTCTGACCGGCCTCGGCCTGCCGACCTGGCTCGCCGCGGCCCTGGCGGTAACCCTGGCCGGGCTCGCGGGCGGTCCTCGGCAGGGCCTCAGGAAGGGCGACAGGCTCGGCCACGTCTACTTCGAGGGCGACTACGGCGAGAGCGCCCTCAAGGGCTCGAAGCACATGGCGGCCAAGGCGGGCCTCCCCCGTCGAGCAGAAGATCAAACCGACGGACAACGGTATGGACACGGCGGAGGCGGCGCAGAGCCATGTGAGCCCGTCCGGCGATTGAGGACGAGCCCGAAGGGCGACCGGCGGCACGTGAAGGGGGGCCTGAACCATTCGGTTCAGGCCCCCCTCACACCGTTCAAGCGCCGCCGGCACCCGCGCCGCTACGGCAACTGTGCCGCCCGCGCCTCGCGACGGTTGCCGCGGAAGTTGTTCACCCGCCGAGCCGTGGCGAAGAGGGGGATCACCGCGCCGAGGACGAGCTGGAGCGCGCAGCCGGTCTGCAGGAGCAGCTGGCCGCCCGGCGCCTCGAAGGCCCAGGCCGCGAGCAGCCCCATGGCCGCGACGATCCACGAGAGCATGGCCACCGCGAGGGGGCCGCGCGGCTTCGGGTACTCGACGCGGCTGACCATGAGCCAGGCCGTGCCGATGATCGCGAGGAGCGTCGCCACGAAGGGCAGCTCCAGGAGCACGATCGAGACGACCGTGAGCGCTCCGAAGGGCGACGGCATGCCCTGGAAGGTGCCGTCCTTCACGGTCACGCAACTGAACCGCGCAAGCCGCAGCACCACCGCCAGCAGGACCACGATCGCGCCGACCGCCGCCACCCGCTGGTGGGCGTCGTCGGCGACCATGCCGTAGACCAGGACGAAGTACGCCGGGGCCAGGCCGAAGCTGATCAGGTCGGAGAGGTTGTCCAGCTCCGCGCCCATCGGCGAGGACCGCAGCTTGCGCGCCACGAGCCCGTCGAAGAGGTCGAAGACGGCGGCGCAGAGCATGAGGATCACGGCGGTGGCGGCGGAGTGCCGCGCCATGCCGCTCTCATTGCTGCCCTGCAGGTGCGGGATGAGGATGCCCGTGGTGGTGAAGTACACCGCCATGAACCCGCAGGTGGCGTTACCGAGCGTGAGGGTGTCTGCTATCGACAGGCGGAGTGAGAGAGGCATCTCCTCGTCCGCCTCGTCCTCCACCGCCTCGGGCACCCAGCCCGCCTGTGTCTCAGGATCAACCACGGTCAATGCGAGTCACCCCAGCCACGGTCTTCTGACCGACCTCGACGTCCACCTCGACACCCTCGGGGAGGTAGATGTCGACGCGCGAGCCGAAGCGGATCAGGCCGATCCGCTCGCCCTGCTCCACCTTCGACCCCTGCGGCACGTACGGCACGATGCGCCGGGCGACCGCGCCCGCGATCTGGATCATCTCGATGTCACCGAGCTCGGTGTCGAAGTGCCAGACAACGCGTTCGTTGTTCTCGCTCTCCTTGTTGAACGCCGGGACGAACCCGCCGGGGATGTGCTCCACGGACGTCACGGTGCCCGCCAGGGGCGCCCGGTTGACGTGGACGTTCAGCGGGCTCATGAAGATGGCGACGCGGGTACGCCCGTCCTTCCACGGCATGATGCTCTGCACCACGCCGTCGGCGGGGGAGATGACCCGGCCCTGAGCGATCTCACGCTCGGGGTCGCGGAAGAACCACAGCATGCCCGCCGCCAGCGCGGTGGCGGGTACGGCTACGGCCGCGGCGCCCTTGGAGCGGCGCGCGCGGGCGAGGCTGAGTGCCGCGGTTGCGACGGTCGGCAGGAGCCACGGCGATGCTCCGCGAGCAAGGCGTCCCTGGAGAATGCCGTCGCGTGGTGCAGAGGTTTGGCTGTGGGGCATGGATGACCTTCGTAGCGGATGATGCCGCGCAGTGAACAGGGGGACGGCGGCTTTTTCCGGATGCTATCGGTTGCGAGCCACAACTGGGCAAGCGAGGAAGCCGAGTCGGCGGCCGAAGAGTGTTGACAGGGTGTGATCTTCTTCTCGGCGAAAATGGCCCAAACCGGGCATCTAGCCCTGGAATCGATACTCTTCGAGTAGCCGTCGGCCAATGATCATTTTCTGGATCTCGGCGGTACCTTCACCGATCAGCAGCATCGGAGCCTCCCGGTAGAGGCGCTCGATCTCGTACTCCTTCGAGAAGCCGTAGCCACCGTGAATCCGGAACGCGTCCTCCACTACTTCCTTGCAGTACTCGGATGCGAGGTACTTCGCCATCCCTGCTTCAAGGTCGTTTCGTTCCCCCGAGTCCTTTTTGCGCGCTGCGTTCACCATCATCGCATGGGCGGCCTCAACCTTGGTAGCCATCTCGGCCAGCTTGAACTGAATCGCCTGGTGTTGGGCGATCGGCTTGCCGAAAGTGTGGCGTTGCTGGGCATATGAGACACCGAGCTCGAACGCACGCTGAGCGACACCGCAGCCACGCGCCGCGACATTGACGCGGCCGACCTCGACGCCGTCCATCATTTGGTAAAAACCTCGGCCGCTAACCCCGCCGAGCACACGATTGGCCGGAATTCGCAGGCCGTCCATGATGAGTTCGGTCGTGTCGACGCCCTTGTAACCCATCTTGTCGATCTTGCCGGGGATGGTGAGGCCGGGCCGGACCTCCCCGAAGCCTGGCTCCTTCTCGACGAGGAACGTCGTCATCGACTTGTGCGGCGCCGTGCCCTCGGGGTGTCCTTCGTCACTCCGGCACAGGACGGCCACCAGAGTCGACGTGCCGCCGTTGGTCAGCCACATCTTCTGACCGTTCAGGACGTACTCGTCGCCCTCCTTCACGCCCTTGGACGTGATGGCCGACACATCGGAGCCGAGCCCCGGCTCCGACATCGAGAACGCGCCCCGCACCTCGCCGGCCGCCATCCGCGGCAGGAAGGTCTCCTTCTGCTCCTGCGTGCCGTGCTGCTTGAGCATGTAGGCGACGATGAAGTGGGTGTTGATGATGCCGGAGACCGACATCCAGCCACGCGCGATCTCCTCGACGCACAGCGCGTACGTGAGAAGCGACTCACCCAGACCGCCGTACTCCTCGGGAATCATGAGCCCGAAGAGGCCCAACTCCTTGAGGCCGTCGACGATCGCCTGGGGGTACTCGTCGCGGTGCTCCAGATCCGTCGCGACCGGGATGATCTCCTTGTCGACGAAGTCCCGGACGGTGGACAGGATCTCCTGCTGGACGTCGGTGAGACCGGCGGTCTGCGCGAGTCGGCTCATGGGTTCACTTCTCCTGGGACTTGAGCTCCGGGCGGCCGGGCTGTTCGCCGCCGCGCTCCTTGATGTACGTCTCGGTGGGCACCATCACCTTGCGGCGGAACACGCAGACGAGAGTGCCGTCCTGCTTGTAGCCCTTGGTCTCCACGTAGACGATCCCGCGGTCCGACTTGGACCTGGACGGCGTCTTGTCGAGGACCGTCGTCTCGCCGTAGAGCGTGTCGCCGTGGAAGGTCGGCGCCACGTGCTTGAGTGACTCGACCTCCAGGTTGGCGATCGCCTTGCCGGAGACGTCCGGCACGGACATGCCGAGGAGCAGCGAGTAGATGTAGTTGCCCACGACGACGTTCTTCCCGAAGTCCGTCGTCCTCTCCGCATAGTTGGCGTCCATGTGGAGGGGGTGGTGGTTCATGGTGAGCAGGCAGAAGAGGTGGTCGTCGTACTCGGTGACCGTCTTCCCGGGCCAGTGCTTGTACACGGCGCCGACTTCGAACTCTTCGTAGGTGCGGCCGAACTGCATGATGTCCTACGCCTCCGGGGCCTCGAACTTGGACGTGCGCTGCATGCCCGCCGCACGGCCCTTCCCGGAGATGACGAGCGCCATCTTCCGGCTCGCCTCGTCGATCATCTCGTCGCCGAGCATCGCCGAGCCCTTCTTGCCGCCCGCCTCGGACGTGTAGTACTCGTACGCGTCCAGGATCAGTTCGGCGTGATCGAAGTCGTCCTGCGAGGGCGAGAAGACCTCGTTGGCGGCCTCGACCTGGCCGGGGTGCAGCACCCACTTGCCGTCGAAGCCGAGCGCGGCGGCGCGGTTGGCGACCTCGCGGTAGCCGTCGACGTTCTTGATCTGGAGGTAGGGGCCGTCGATCGCCTGGAGGTTGTTGGCGCGGGCGGCCATCAGGATCTTCATCAGGATGAAGTGGTAGGCGTCCGCCGGGTAGCCGGGCGGCTGCTCGCCGACGACCAGGGACTTCATGTTGATGGAGGCCATGAAGTCGGCCGGGCCGAAGATGATGGTCTCCACGCGCGGGGAGGCCTCGGCGATGGCGTTGACGTTGTTGAGACCCCGCGCGTTCTCGATCTGCGCCTCGATGCCGATCTTGCCGACCTCGAAGCCCATCGTCTTCTCGATCTGGGTGAGGAGGTAGTCGAGGGCGACGACCTGCTCGGCGCTCTGCACCTTCGGCAGCATGATGCAGTCGAGGTTCTGGCCCGCGCCCTCGACGACCGTGACGACGTCGCGGTACGTCCACTCGGTGGTCCAGTCGTTGACGCGCACGACCCGCGTCTTGCCCGTCCAGTCGCCCTCGTTGAGGAACTTGACGATGGTGTGCCGGGCCTCCGGCTTTGCGAGCGGCGCGCAGGCGTCCTCCAGGTCGAGGAAGACCTGGTCGGCGGGGAGGCCCTGGGCCTTCTCCAGGAAGCGGGGGTTCGAGCCCGGTACGGCAAGACAGGAGCGCCGGGGGCGGAGTCGGTTGATGGGCGCGGTCATGCGGGGACCTCCAGAGGGTCGAGCTTGTTCGCTTTCCGGATCTCGTCGACGATACGGCCGATGATCTCGGTGATGCCGAAGTCCTTGGGGGTGAAGACGGCGGCCACACCCGCCGCCTTCAGTTCCTCGGCGTCGCTGTTGGGGATGATGCCTCCGGCGATGACGGGGATGTCGGGTGCGCCGGCCTCGCGCAGCCGTACGAGCACGTCGGGCACGAGTTCCGCGTGCGATCCCGAGAGGATCGAAAGGCCCACCGCGTGCACGTCCTCGGCCAGCGCCGCGTCGACGATCTGCTCGGGCGTGAGGCGGATGCCCTGGTAGACCACCTCGAAGCCGGCGTCCCTGGCGCGCACGGCGATCTGCTCGGCGCCGTTGGAGTGCCCGTCGAGGCCGGGCTTGCCGACCAGGAAACGGAGCCTGCCGCCGCCGAGGTCCTCGGCGGTCCGCGCCACCTTCTCGCGGACCAGGGCGAGCGGCGAGCCCTCCTCCGCGGCGACCGCCACAGGAGCGCTGGAGACGCCCGTGGGAGCCCGGAACTCCCCGAAGACCTCCCGCAGGGCCCCGGCCCACTCCCCGGTCGTCACACCGGAGCGTGCGCACTCCAGGGTGGCCTCCATGAGGTTGCCCGTCCCGGCGGCCACCTCCTTGAGCCGCTCAAGGGCCTTGCAGGGGCGCGGGTGGTTGAACGGCGGCTGGTAGCGGTTGTCGCGCCAGTGCGCCAGGGCGTTGACCACGCGCGCCTCGACCGCAGGGTCGACCGTCATGATCGCCGCGTCCAAGTCGGCGGTGAGCGGGTTCGGCTCGGTGGACTCGTAGGAGTTCACGCCGATGATCTTCTCCTCGCCCGACTCGATGCGGGCCCGGCGCTCGGCGTGCGAGGAGACGAGCTGCGACTTGAGGTAGCCGGACTCGACGGCGGCCATCGCGCCGCCCATCTTCTCGATCCGGTCCATCTCGGCGAGGGACTCCTCGACGAGCGAGGCCACCTTGGCCTCGATGACGTGCGAGCCCGCGAAGATGTCCTCGTACTCCAGGAGGTCGCTCTCGTGCGCGAGGACCTGCTGGATGCGCAGCGACCACTGCTGGTCCCAGGGCCGGGGCAGGCCGAGCGCCTCGTTCCAGGCGGGCAGCTGCACGGCACGCGCGCGTGCGTCCTTGGAGAGCGTGACGGCCAGCATCTCCAGGACGATGCGCTGGACGTTGTTCTCCGGCTGGGCCTCGGTCAGGCCGAGCGAGTTGACCTGCACGCCGTAGCGGAACCGGCGGTGTTTCGGGTTCTCGATGCCGTACCGCTCGCGCGTGACCTGATCCCAGATCCGCCCGAACGCCCGCATCTTGCACATCTCCTCGATGAACCGGACACCCGCGTTCACAAAGAAGGAGATGCGGGCCACGACGTCCCCGAACTTCTCTTCGGGGACCTGCCCCGAGTCGCGTACGGCATCGAGAACCGCGACGGCGGTGGACATCGCGTACGCGATCTCCTGGACCGGTGTGGCCCCCGCCTCCTGGAGGTGGTAGCTGCAGATGTTGATGGGGTTCCACTTGGGGATGTGGGCCACCGTGTACGTGATCATGTCGGTGGTCAGGCGCAGCGAAGGACCCGGCGGGAAGACGTGCGTCCCGCGCGAGAGGTACTCCTTGACGATGTCGTTCTGCGTCGTCCCCTGGAGCTTGGTGATGTCCGCACCCTGCTCCTCGGCGACCACCTGGTAGAGCGCCAGGAGCCACATGGCGGTGGCGTTGATCGTCATCGAGGTGTTCATCTGCTCCAGGGGGATGTCCTGGAACAGCCGCCGCATGTCGCCGAGGTGCGAGACGGGCACACCGACCCGGCCGACCTCGCCGCGGGCGAGGATGTGGTCCGGGTCGTAGCCGGTCTGCGTGGGCAGGTCGAAGGCGACCGAGAGGCCCGTCTGCCCCTTGGCGAGGTTGCGCCGGTACAGCTCGTTGGACGCTTCCGCCGTGGAGTGACCGGCGTACGTCCGCATGAGCCACGGCCGGTCCTTCTGACGCTCTGTCATGTTCCGCTGCTCCTCAGTGCGTTCGGCTCAGTGCGGTCAGACGTTGCGGAAACGGTTGATCGCGTCGATGTGCTTCTCCCGCATCTCGTGGTCGCGCACACCGAGGCCCTCCCCGGGCGCCAGGGCGAGGACGCCGACCTTGCCCTGGTGGAGGTTGCGGTGGACGTCGTAGGCCGCCTGGCCGGTGTCCTCCAGGCGGTACGTCCTGGAGAGCGTGGGGTGGATCTTGCCCTTGGCGATCAGGCGGTTGGCCTCCCACGCCTCGCGGTAGTTGGCGAAGTGGGAGCCGATGATGCGCTTGAGGGACATCCACAGGTAGCGGTTGTCGTACTCGTGCATGTAGCCCGAGGTCGAGGCGCAGGTGGTGATGGTGCCGCCCTTACGGGTGACGTACACGGAGGCGCCGAACGTCTCGCGGCCGGGGTGCTCGAAGACGATGTCGATGTCCTCGCCGCCGGTGAGCTCACGGATGCGCTTACCGAACCGCTTCCACTCGCGCGGATCCTGCTCGTGCTCGTTCTTCCAGAACTTGTAGTCCTCGGCGTTGCGGTCGATGATCGCCTCGGCGCCCATCGCGCGGCAGATCTCCGCCTTCTGGGGGCTGGAGACGACGCAGATGGGGTTGGCGCCGCCGGCGAGCGCGAACTGCGTCGCGTAGCTGCCGAGGCCGCCACTCGCGCCCCAGATCAGGACGTTGTCGCCCTGCTTCATGCCGGCGCCGTTGCGGGAGACCAGCTGGCGGTAGGCGGTGGAGTTCACCAGGCCGGGGGATGCGGCCTCCTCCCAGCTCAGGTGGTCCGGCTTCGGCATCAGCTGGTTGGACTTGACCAGGGCGATCTCGGCGAGTCCGCCGAAGTTGGTCTCGAAGCCCCAGATCCGCTGCTCGGGGTCGAGCATCGTGTCGTTGTGCCCGTCGGAGGACTCCAGCTCGACGCTGAGGCAGTGCGCGACGACCTCGTCGCCGGGGTTCCAGGCGTTCACGCCGGGCCCGGTGCGCAGCACGACGCCCGCCAGGTCGGAACCGATGATGTGGTACGGCAGGTCGTGGCGCTTGGTCAGCTCGCTCAGCCTCCCGTAGCGCTCCAGGAAGCTGAAGGTGGACACCGGCTCGAAGATCGAGGTCCACACGGAGTTGTAGTTGACCGAGGAGGCCATGACGGCCACCAGGGCTTCTCCGGGGCCGAGTTCGGGGATCGGCACGTCGTCCAGGTGGATCGACTTGCGCGGGTCCTTGTCGCGGGTGTCCAGGCCCGCGAACATCTCCGTCTCGTCCTTGTGCACGGTGATCGCGCGGTACGAGTCGGGCAGGGGGAGAGCGGCGAAGTCGGCGGACGTGACCGCGGCGGAGCCGCTCGCGGTCGAGGTCTGGGCCTGAATCGCGTCCAGGATTTCCTTCACGGTTTTGCCTCCGGCGAAGAAGCGTCTGAGGGAACGCTCTTGAGGGTTGCGTCGGGTGCTGAAGTTGCGGTGGAGGTGTGCCGTCGGTTCGGCGGAGGTGGTGCTCGGCGACGCCTTGGTGGGGCGTGGGAGGTGCCTGTGACGCAGGCGTCCGGGCGCACAAGCCGGGGCTTGCGGGGACAGTCGGCGTACGGGGGATCTCTGTACGCCGGCCGCCCGGACACCTTCAACGTATGGCACCGCGTGCCAACGGGCAAGACACTGGGTGCCATGAATTTTTGACCGATGATCGATCAGTGCAGGTCAGAGGGGGTGGCGCCACGGCGAAGGGGGCGCTACCGGTGGGTAGCGCCCCCTGAAAAGCCAAGGACGAAACGGTGCGAAAGGGTGACTATCGACGCCTACGAGCGCTCGCGCAGCGCCTTCTCGATGGTCCTCATGACCTCGTCGAGGGGCGCGTCCGTGCGGGCCACCGTGACCAGGACCTCGCCCTGCGCGGAGGCCGTCGCCGAGGCCGGGGCGGGCAGGGTGTCGCGGCCCGCGCCGATGCCGCTGCCGAAGGTGCGGCGGACGATCGCGAAGGCGCGGTCCAGCTGCGTCTCCACGTCACCCTGGCCGCCGGCCCGCAGCCAGCGCCGCAGGACGTGGTTGTGGGCGGTGACCACGGCGGAGGCGGCGACCTCCGCGAGCAGCGGGTCGTCGTTGCCGTCGTGGTGCGCGTGCTCGTCGAAGTGGCCGAGCAGATAGCGGGTGAAGAGCCGCTCGTAACGGGCCACGGAGGCGATCTCGCGCTCGCGGAGCGTCGGGACCTCGCGGGTGAGGCGGTAGCGCTCCACGGAGACCGCAGGCGACGCCGCGTACATCTTCATGACTTCCTTGATGCCCCGGCACACCGTGTCCAGCGGGTGCTCGTGCGGCGGCGCCGCGTTGAGCACCGCCTCCGCGCGGATCAGGGTGTCGTCGTGGTCGGGGAAGATCGCCTCTTCCTTGGAGCGGAAGTGCCGGAAGAAGGTCCGGCGGGCGACGCCCGCCGCTGCGGCGATCTCGTCGACCGTCGTCGCCTCGTACCCCTTGGACGCGAAGAGCTCCATGGCCGCCGCCGCCAGTTCCCGGCGCATCTTGAGCCGTTGGGCGGCGGCACGGCTGCCCGCGGCACTCTCCGGAGCGTCGGGGCTTGCGTTGCGTGAGGACTTGGCGGCCTTGGACATGCCACGAACGTACTGCATGTGCGCGGCGAGGTGCTCCTGAGGGACGGGGCCGCCCGAGGGTCCGAGCAGCCCGCCCCAGTCCGTCCGATCGCCCAGGTGCCCCCCGGCCGGCTCAGCGCCGGGCATATTCGCGGAAGCCACGACCCGTCTTGCGGCCGAGGCAGCCCGCGGCCACCAGGTGTTCGAGCAGCGGCGCCGGGGCCAGGCCCGGGTCGCGGAACTCGCGGTGCAGGACCTTCTCGATGGCCAGCGAGACATCCAGGCCGACGACGTCCAGGAGCTCGAAGGGGCCCATGGGGTAGCCGCCGCCGAGCTTCATCGCGGCGTCGATGTCGTCCAGCGTCGCGTAGTGCTCCTGGACCATCTTGATCGCGTTGTTGAGGTAGGGGAACAGCAGCGCGTTCACGATGAAGCCGGCGCGGTCGCCGCAGTCCACCGGGTGCTTGCGGATCTTCGCGCAGACCTCGCGGACCGTGGCGTGCACGTCGTCCGCGGTGACCACCGTGCGGACCACCTCGACCAGCTTCATCGCCGGGGCCGGGTTGAAGAAGTGCATGCCGATCACGTCGCGCGGCCGGGAGGTGGCGCGGGCGCAGGCCACGACCGGCAGCGAGGACGTCGTGGTGGCGAG
This sequence comes from Streptomyces sp. NPDC058284, assembly GCF_042881135.1. NCBI lineage: Bacteria > Bacillati > Actinomycetota > Actinomycetes > Kitasatosporales > Streptomycetaceae > Streptomyces > Streptomyces sp. NPDC058284. Next base: position 46,303 of record NZ_JBHVYE010000040.1, on the reverse strand, counting down.
GATGGCGCCCGGCTTGCAGACCTTGTCGAGCGTCCCGAACAGCTGCCGCTTGATCTCCAGGTCCTCGGCGACGGCCTCCAGGGCCAGATCGACGTCGGCGAACGCCTCGTACGACCCGGCCGGGGTGATCCGCTCCAGCGCCCGCGCCGCGGCCTCGGCCGTCATCCTGCCCTTGTCCACGGAGCGGGAAAGGGACTTCCCGATGCGCGACCTGGCGGTCTCGGCCTTCTCCTCCGTGCGCGCGGCGAGGACCACGTCGAAGCCGGCCTTGGCGAAGACCTCCGCGATGCCGGACGCCATCGTCCCTGAGCCCGCGACACCCACCGACCGCACCGTGCGCCCCGGCCCGCGCACCTCGCCCTCCGGCGGGGTCTGCGCGTCGCGCACCACCTCCGCGCCGCCCGGCTCGGCGTACGTGTAGAAGCCGCGGCCCGCCTTGCGGCCGGTAAGACCCGCCTCGCTGAGCTGCTTGAGGATCGGCGCGGGCGCGTGCAGGCGGTCCTGCGACTCCGCGTACATCGCGTCGAGCACCGTGCGGGCGGTGTCCACGCCGATCAGGTCGAGCAGCGCGAGCGGGCCCATCGGCAGCCCACAGCCCAGCTTCATCGCGGCGTCGATGTCCTCCCGGGAGGCGTACTTCGCCTCGTACATCGCGGCGGCCTGGTTGAGGTAGCCGAAGAGCAGCCCGTCGGCGACGAAGCCGGGCCGGTCGCCGACGGCGACGGGCTCCTTGCCCAGGGCGTACGCGAGCTCGGTGACGGCGGCGACGGCGGCGGGCGCGGTCAGCACGGACGAGACGACCTCGACGAGCTTCATCGCGGGCGCCGGGTTGAAGAAGTGCAGGCCCAACACCCGCTCGGGGCGCGCGGATTCGGCGGCGAGGCGGGTCACGGACAGCGCGTTGGTGCCGGTCGCGATGATCGTCTCGGGGCGGACGACGGTGTCGAGCTCGCGGACGACCTGCTGCTTGATCTCGTACGACTCCGGGACGACCTCGATGACCAGGTCGGCGCCGGCCGCGGCCCGCAGGTCGGTGAAGGTGCGGAAGCGGGCGAGGACACCGCGGCGCTCCTCCTCGGTGAGGCGCTCCCGGCGCACGGCACGGGCGGTCGAGGCCTCCAGGGACTCGACGGCGCGGGCCACTGCCGCCTGGCTGATGTCGATGCCGATGACCTCGCGGCCCGCGCGGGCCAGGACCTCGGTGATGCCGGTGCCCATCGTGCCGAGACCGATGACGGCGACGGTGTTCAAGGGAGTGTCCATGCGTGGACTCCAGGAAGAGAGTGACGACTGAGGGGCGCGCGGGTGCGGCGGCTGCCTGGCTGCCGCACGGCGGCGGGGAGTGGTGCGTGTCGCGTCCCGGGCGGCGCGCAGGGCACGCCCGGTGAAGAAGCCGACCGGCCCTGTCCCGGGGCCACGTCGTACTGAGGTACATGAAGTACCGAACCGACCGGACACTCGCGGCGGCTGCGTCACCAGGCCACCGCGAGAAAAGGAACTGCTGCGAGGAGTGTGCCCCGCTCACATGAGGTTAACCGGCAAGTAATGAGCGCGCCAGCCCTCGCGAGTTCCCTCGGCGGCCCGATCTGTGTGATCTACGTCGCGACTGCTGGGTAAGGCTCTAGGGTCTGTCTTTCGGGTCGGGCCGGACTTGGGTGGCTTTGCCTTTGGTGCCCGGACAGATCCGAAAGGCAGGCCCTAGGCTCGCGGCCATGGATGAGGAGTTGCGGACGGTGACGGAACGCTTACGGGCCGAGGCGGGTGGGGCCAAGGAGTACGACTGGATGGTCGCCACCGATGACCTCGACGCACTCGCCGAGGTGCTCGTCTCGCCCGGGCAGCCCCTGTGGGCCCGGGAGTTGGCGGCGGTCAGACTCGGCGTCGCCGGTGACCGCAGGGCCTTCGAGTCGCTCGTCCTCCTCCTCAACCACCGGGACCCGCCGCGGTGCGCCGCCGCGGCGCACGCCCTCGCGCGGCTCGGCGACCCGCGCACGGCACGCGCCGCTGCCGCCCTCGCGACGAACGAGCTCCGGATCGCCTACGCGCTCTACCCCGTGCGCCTGCTGACCGAGCTGCGCGCCCCCGAGTCGGCGCCCGCGCTGATCACCACGCTCCAGCGCAGGCTCGCCCCGCACGATCCGTACGGCAAGATCGCCCTCGCGTGCGTGGAGGGGCTCGGGGCGCTGGGCGACGGCCGGGCGAGGCCCGTGCTGATGGCCGCGCGCGGCCACCCCCGCCTCGCGGCAGCGGCCTCGGCGGCACTGGCGCGGCTGCCGGAGTGAGGGGGGCGGGTGCCCCTACTCCGGCACCACAGCGAACGCCTCTATCTCCATCAGGAACTCGGGGGCGACCAACGCCGCAACCTGCACCGCCGAGGACGCGGGGAGCCGCTCCGGGGCCAGGAAGGCGTCCCGCGCGGCGCGCACGGCCGGCATGTGCGCCATGTCCGTCACGAAGTACGTCAGCTTCACGACGTCCTCGAAGGTCGCGCCCGCCGCCGCGAGACAGCGCCGCAGGTTCTCGAACACCTGCCGGGCCTGCGCCGCCGCGTCGCCCTCGCCGACGAGCTTTCCGTCCTCGTCCAGGGCCAGTTGCCCGGAGACGGCCACGAGGCGGCCCGTGCCCATGACGACGTGGGTGTACGCGGTGGCGGGGGCGACGCCCTCGGGGGCGCTGATGCGGGTCAGTCGGCTCATGACCCCATGGTGGACCACGGGTGTGACAACGCCCCGCGCCCGAAGGCCGCAAGCGCTCCGCGCACGGTGTCCGACCTGCCCTTCGTGGCCTGCGGCGGCTTCGGGTCGGGCAGCGCCTCGCAGACCGCGTCGACCTCGCCGTCGCTCTGTGGCACCTTGCCGTTCCTCAGGTACGCGGCCAAGTGCCGGTCCAGGCAGCGGTTTCCGCGCAGGGTGATGCCGTGGTTGCCGCCGCCCTGCTCGACGACCAGCCGGGAGCCGCCCAGGTTCCGGTGCAGGGCGATGGCGCCGTCGTACGGGGTGGCGGGGTCGTCGGTCGCCTGGAAGAGCAGGACCGGGGGCAGCTCGGAGTTGGCGGTGTCCGGCGGGCTCAGGTGGTGGGTCGGCCAGAACGCGCACGGGGCGTTGTACCAGGCGTTGTTCCAGGTGGCGAAGGGCGCCTTGGCGTGCGCCGCGTCGTTGTCGTCGCGCCACGTGCGCCAGTCGCGCGGCCACTGCACGTCCCGGCACTGCACGGCGGTGTAGACGCTGTAGCCGTTCTCGCCCGCGGCGTCCACGGCGCCGATCCCCTCGTACGCCTTGACCAGCGGGCCCGTCTCCTTGCCGTTCGCGTACGCGGCGAACGCCTTCGCCAGGATGGGCCAGTAGCCGTTGAAGTAGGCGCCGGGCATGAAGGTGTCCTCCAGCTCGGCGCCGCCCACCTTCTTGCCCGCGGGCTTCCTGGTGACCGCCTTCCGCATCGCGTACCACTTGGCCTCGACCCTCCCGGGGTCCTTGCCCAGCCGGTACGTCGCGTCGTGCCGGGCGATCCAGGCCATGAACGCCTTGTGGCGGGCGTCGAACGCGTAGTCCTGGCGGAGGTTGTCGTCGTACCAGACGCCCGTCGGGTCGACGAGGGAGTCGAGCGCCATGCGGCGCACCCGGTGCGGGTAGAGCTTTCCGTAGAGCGCGCCCAGGTAGGTGCCGTAGGAGTAGCCGTAGTAGTTGATGCGCTCGGCCTTCAGGGCGGCACGGATCGCGTCCATGTCCTGGACGACGCTCACCGAGTCGATGAAGGGCAGGATGTCCCCGTACTTCGACTCGCACGCCCGCGCGAACTTCCGTGCCCTGTCGAGGTTGGCGCGCTCCAGCGCGGCCGTGGTGGGGACGGTGGCGGGGCGCACGGGGGAGAAGTGTCCGGGGCGGCAGTTGAGCGCGGGCCTGCTCTTGCCCACGCCCCGCGGGTCGAAGCCGACGACGTCGTACTGCGCCGCCACCTTCTTCGGCAGCGCCCCGGCGACGAAACCGGCCATGGCGAGCCCGCTGCCGCCCGGCCCGCCGGGGTTCACCAGGAGCGGTCCCTGGAAGCTCTTCGCGGTGTGCGGGACGCGGGACAGGGCGAGGGTGAGCTGTCTGCCGCCCGGCTCCTGGTGGTCGAGCGGGACCTTCAACGACGCGCACTGGAGCGTCGGACGGTCCTTGGTCGCGCACTTCTTCCACGTGAGCGAGGGGTGCGCGAGGAGAGGCGGGGCCTGCGTGCGGAGCTGTGGCGGAGGGGCGGCGCCGGGGGCGCCCGCGGCGGGTGGTACCGCCGTGACCATTGCGGCTGCCACAGCGGCGACTGAGCAGAGTACGACGGCGCGCTTCTTCATCCGGCCTCCCGGAGCGGTGGGTTCGGGGCGCAACAGGCCGTGGCCCCTGCCGCATGATCCCGGAAGCGTCACCGGGAAGTGGCCGCTCCGGGCGGGAGATGACCCGAAAGAGGCACGTCGGTCGAAGACAGGCTCTCAGAGCAGCGTGAGCTGGGTGGGTCCGGCGGCGGGCGCGGGTTCCTCGGGGAGGCGGATCCGTCGCGACGCCCCCGCGCGCGTGGGTCCTATGCCGAACTCCTCGGCCAGCTCGTGCACATGACGCGTGACGCGGCGCTGGTACCACTTCGGGGCGTAGGCCCCCTCCGCGTACAACCGCTCGTAGCGCCGGACCAGATGCGGGTGGTGCTGCCCGAGCCAGGCCATGAACCATTCGCGCGCGCCAGGGCGCAGATGCAGTACCAGCGGTGTCACGGAGGTCGCGCCGGCCGCGGCGACGGCCCGCACCGTGGCGCGCAGCTGGTCGGGGTGGTCGCCCAGGAAGGGGATGACGGGCGCCATCAGGACGCCGCAGCCGATGCCGTGGTCGGTCAGGGCGCGTACGACGTCGAGGCGCCGCTCCGGGGCGGGGGTGCCCGGCTCGACGGTCCGCCACAGCTCCTGGTCGACGAAGCCCACGGAGACGGAGATGCCGACCTCCGTCACCGCGGCGGCCTGCCGGAGCAGGTGGAGATCGCGCAGGATCAGTGTGCCCTTGGTCAGGATCGAGAAGGGGTTTCCGCGGTCGCGCAGCGCCTCGATGATGCCGGGCATCAGCCGGTAGCGGCCCTCGGCCCGTTGGACACTGGCAGTCCTTGCCTCTGACGTGCGACTCTTGGCCCATGAGCACCCCAACCGAAGACACCAGCACCCTCATTGATCTGGTGTGCCGCAAGAGCCAAGCCGTGAAGTCGAAGACTGGCCGTAGGGAGATCTCAGTCAGTGCGCAGGAAGCGCGGGGGAGGCGTACAGCGGCTGAGCTAGGTCTCACCGTGCGTCACGTCTGGCGGGAAGTCGGCAGCGCTAGCCGGTTCCGCCGAAGCAAGAAGGTGGCCCAGCAAGATCTAGCCTTGCAGGCCCTTGAGAAAGGCGAGATTGGCGCGCTGTGGGTATTCCGCCTTGACCGGTGGACCCGGCGCGGGGCCGGAGCAATCCTCAGCATTGTTGAGCCGCAAGACGGACGGCCCCGGCGATTGCTGGTGGACAACGGTGACCCGGAGGCCCCCGGAATCGGCCTGGATTCTGCAAACCCGCGCGACCGTTCGGAATTGATTCGTCGTGCCGAGGATGCCCGCGAGGAAACGGAAGTCCTGAGTGAGCGTGTGCGGAATACGAAGACGTTTCAGCGCGACAACGGTGAATGGCTTAACGGCGTAGCCCCCTACGGCCTCCGAATCGTCATGGTCACCGCTGAGGACGAAGACGGAGAACAGATCGAAGAACGCAAGTTGGAGCGTGACTCCGAAACGTCCGCCGGAATTCCTGGCGAGCCGACTGTGACCAAGCTAGACATTGCTCGCTGGGTCACGTACGAAGCCCCGATTGCAGGGCATGCCAAAAGACAAATTTCCCGGATGCTCAACGATCGCGGCGTTCCGTCGCCTACCGGTGGCATGTGGGCGTTCAGCACGGTTGCCAACATGATTGATAACCCTGCCTATGCAGGCTGGCAGGTAACGGGGCGCGAAGACGGGAAGTCCAAGCGGATGCTGTACCGGAACTCTGCCGGTGAGCGAGTCAGCGTCATGGTGGGGCCGCCGGTGCTGACCGAAGCTGAGTACAACGCAGCTCAAGCGGCATCCAGGGGAACGGGCCCTGCCGCTGATAAGGAATCATGGCGAGCCCGGCACGTTCTCACTGATCTCCTTGAATGTGCCGGGTGTGGGTCTTCGGTCACATGGCGCGGAAAAGGATATTGCTGTTGGCGTCCGGGCGCGGGGGGAGTGTGCCCGGCCCCGGCTTACGTGGCGCAGAAAAGCGCTGAAGAGTACGTCTACCTGTGCTGGTCTTCGCGACTAGCAGCGACTGAGCCCCATGACCGTCTGTTGGCGATTGTGGCGGAGCGCTGGCAAGCCCGGCAGGACCCCCAAGCGTCAGCGGACGAAGCAGCGGCACGTGCGGCCCTGGGAGATGCGGAAGCGGCCCTCAGCCGTCTTTGGAAAGACCGGCGCGCCGGACTCTACGACGGCCCCTCAGAGCGCTTCTTTGCCCCGGCACTGGCTGAGGCGAATGAGGCAGTCCTAGACGCACAGAGGGCTGTTGAGGCAACACGCGGGCAGGAAGGCGTTGATATCTCGTTCCTTCTCGACACTTCGTATCAGCATGAAGCATGGGAAGACGCAGACGACGCGCTTAAGCGAGACCTGTTGCGCTTGGCCATTCGACGTATCCGGGTCAAGAAGGCGGACTACCGGGGACAGGCATTCAACGGAGACGCGCGCATGGAAATCATTTGGCATGACGACGAAGGGGCCTAGGGCAGAGAAGAGCCCTCGTAAAGACTCACAACAGAGAATGGCACCGGTCCGGCGGGACTTTGGCGAGTGACAGCCGGACCGGTGTCCCCAAGGGGAAGGCACCATCATGACACGCGAGGAATTTCAGGCACAGTGCGACGCCGAAGAGGCAACGTTCAGCCTTGAGGCAGAGGTGCGGCAGATCAGCCGGAACCTTGACCGCCTCTACCGCGCTATGGCAGCGGGAGACACCAGCCAGTACACGCGCCAGCGCATCAGGCGCACGGAAGCGCTCTTGGCCGCACTGCAAGGCTTCCCGGCGGCTATGGCAACCTGAGCCCTGAGCGTCCGTTAGCCCCATCCGGCCCCCGTGGTCGGGTGGGGCTTTCTCATGCCCTCACAGGGGCATACAGCGCCCTCCAGCCAGGACGGAGGCCAACCCCAAACACCAGGGGCCTGCAAAGCCACCAGAGGCCAACTGGGGGCCTTGCAGGGGCATACCGGCACGCGGGGCCGGATCGGACGCCGGAAGGGCTCAGGCGGGCGCTCAGGGCTTCCGAGAGGGGACAGCGGAAAAGGCGAAGAAACGAATGTGCGTGTAGCAGCGTTTCTGGCACTCCGTCATAATACCTAGTCTGACCTGCGGAAATGTAGAAGTGTAGTTTTGAGTACCTTCCCGGTAATCGAATAGAGTTCTCTACTCGTTACCGAGACCAACCCCCGAAACTACATTTCTACACGCCTTGCGTAAAGGTTGGGCAACAACACGGGCGGCATTCGACTCACTAGATACACCACGAAGGGCGAGAGATCCCCCTTCTGATGCGGGGCCGCCACTGTTAGTTCCCGCCCAAGCACCTAAGCCCCAACCCGACAGGTTGAACCCTTCTGATGTTCTGTGGCGGAGCATCAGGCGGGGGTCTCTGTCGGGTTGGGGCTTTTTGCGTTCATCCGCCACATAGAAAGACCTGTTATGGCTTCCGTTGAGTCCAAGTACCACGCCTGGCACCGCTGTCTAGATGATCTACGGCTTCCCGCCAAATACCACGCCTGCTCATGGTGTGGACTGACCGCCGACCAGTGGTCTTACCAGCGCAACTCTGATTCGGAGATAAGCGGGCATGGCCGGAACGGAGTTCTACGGGTCTGGGCTGAGGACAGCCGTTGTTACGTGGCTCAGTGCCGTAGTTGCCATAAGCAGTTCGACTACGCGTACGGGGTCGCCGGACGTGAGGGACTGGCAGAGGCCATTGCCCCCCTCATGCGGGCTGCCTACGCCGCTGTGCACCCTGAGCGCCGAGCCACTGAGGCTCAGGCAAGGGAAGCCAGCGCGAAGGCCGCACACGCCTTCCTGATCGCTCAGGACGCGAAGCGGGGCAAGCGCTACGGCAGGGTGCCGATAGAAGCTCAGCGCCAGACACGTGACCTACTCGTACGCGCCTACGCCAATGGCCCGTCCAGGATGACAATGGAAGATCAGCGCGAAGCCTGGATTCGCTGGTCTTGTCATCGCTGACGCAACTCACCACCTCCGAAAATCCGTAGGTGGTTCCAGTGCTCCGCTGATGGCCTCAGCGGTATGGGCTACGGCCCGCCTTTCAAATCGCGGGATTAGTCACCCGCACGCCCACCCCGGGCTCTTCCAGGCTTGTTGCCTGCCGGGGTGGGCCCCAATCCCCCCTGCCGCTCCCCGGGTTGTCCTTCCCATGGGTTGAGCGGCAGGGGTCTTATCGAAGGACACACCCTATGACTTCCCCGATTTCCGAGAACGCACCAGACGAGACTTCCGCCGATTCCGATACGTCCCCCGCATCTGGCACACAGCCAGGTGAAGGCAATTCGACTAATCGGGAAGCCGCAAAGTACCGCACGAAGCTACGCGAAGCAGAGACCAAGCTAGAGGCCGCCGAGACTCGAATCACAGCGCTGCTGCGCAAGGAGATTGAGGCGTACGCCAGTAAACAGCTCGCCGTTGGCGCTGACCTTTTCACGCTGGGTGAAGTGGCCGTGGCTGACCTCTTGGACCCCCAAGGCAATGTCGACACGGAAACCATCGACGCTTCCGTTGAAGCACTTCTTGTGGCGCGTCCTGGTCTCCGCAGTAATACCGCCCCGTGGGGTGAGGTCGGCGGCAGTAGTGCGGCCGGTAGTGCAGAGCGCGCAAAGCCCACCATGCTTGACGCACTCAAGAGCGCGAAGAACTAACAACGGTCCGGGGTCACGGTCCTGGACCCTCATAACTGCACACCCACCTACGGATTTTCGTAGGTGACTCTGGAAATCCGCGAGTGCCCCAGGTGGGCGGCGGATTTTCACGTTTGGGCCAGGTGCCCGCTTTCCCGTGCTGCCAGGTGCAGCGGGCTCCCTTTCACGCGCTGGCCATTAGCCGCGCACATGCCCAAACACAAGGAATTGAACATGACTCTCCTATCCGCTGACGCCAGTGGTCTAACTCCTGCCGATTACGGCGACATCGTTACGAAGCCTGTTGAGGCGCTTTCTGTGGCCTACCTGACCGGCACAAAGGTCACGACCAACGCGCGCAGCTACCGAATTCCGATCCTCGTTTCAGATGTCACTGTTGGTGCAGTTGCTGAGGGCGCGGAGATCACTCCTTCTGACGCCGACTTTGACGAGCTAGAGATCATTCCTGCGAAGTTCGCTGGCCTCACCATTGCTTCGCGTGAGCTGGTGGATGACTCCAACCCGTCTGCGGCCGATCAGCTAGGCAAGTCAATTGCTCGGCAGATTGCTAACAGCGTGGACAACGCCCTATTCAACACGCTGGGCGGGGCGAACCCTGCTGGCTTCTCTGCACTGGCCGGTATCTCCACGGTCACGGCGCCCGTGGCGTACAGCAACCTTGACCCATTCGAAGAGGCTGTTTCGAAGGCTGAGGCCAACGGGGGTCTCATTACCTCTTGGGTAACCGGGGCTGCCACTGCCCTTGAGATTGCGAAGCTCAAGGATCAGACCGACTCTAACCGTGCGCTGCTAAACCAGGATCTAACCGCTGATGGTCGGCGTACCATTCTGGGCCGTCCTATTGTCGTTAGCCCGTACGTTCCGGCTGACATGGTTTACGGCATCAGCAAGGACGATTTCCTTGTGGTCACTCGTGAGGACACGCGCCTTGACGTTGACCGTTCGGCGTATTTCTCCTCTGACCGAATCGGCGTCCGTGGAACCATGCGGGTCGCATTCGCTATGCCTGTGGCTGGCGCACACGTCCGTATCACCAACGCTTCTGCGTAACCCATGATCTAGCCCGGCAACTTCCCTTCCCTGTGCGCTGCACCAGGGTTCGTATCAGGGGAAGTTGCCGGGCTATTCCTGTATGCGTAGTCGTTTGCTGCTGTGACCGGGCACCCGATGCCGACAAAAACGTCCACCTTTTCTGACCTGGGCTTACCGCCCGTCAGTGACGTTCCTGCCCTCTGTGCTGGTGCTAACCCCCACCCATCTGAGGCCCCTATGCACCCCATGTCACAACCGTGAGACTGCCAGGCATCAGCCTGGTGGTTGGGCTGCCGATAGATGAGAGGTGGGCTTAGCCCATGGCAGTAGAGATTCCCGTTGTTGCATTCACGCGTGCTGGCACAGCTATGCCGAGTGCAGTAGTGGGAGACCCGACGGCAGACCACACGCTTCCCAATGATGGGCGCGTTGGTCTCATGGTCAAGAATACGAGTGCCAGTGTTGTCGGCAATGTGACCATCAATCTGAGTCGCATGGTGGACGGGCAGCCGGTCACGCCACGGGTTATCCCAGTGCCGGTGAGCACCACGCTTGCCCTAGGTCCGTTCGCCCCTGGTGACTACGGCGCTGATGTGGGCATTGGTGTTGACGCTGCGTCGCTGACCCTGGTTGCAGTGCGCGTCTCCTGATGCCCCCCTGGGGAGGGACCCCCTCCGGGCCTGTAGGCCACTCGGCAGGGAGGCAAAAAGCTAGCGCCGCAGCTTGGAGCGTTTGCGCGGAGAGATTGAACCCATATTCAGCCCTGGTCACTCACTGGCCGGGGCTCTCCTATGCCCTGAGAGTGACCAATGACCCCCGACTACAAGGCGCGCGTTGCTGCCTTCCTATTGCTCAGCGACGAAGAGCTAGCCCGTCCGCTCTGGGAGATCGCCCCGGCTGACCGCAAGGCTTTCATGTCGGACCGTTCCCGGCGGCTGTTCGCGGCGCGCTCTTATGCCGATGACTTCCAGATGCCAGAGGCGCACCAGCGCGTGACCGATTGGGCTGAGACCGAATGACCGTGAGCCCCATGCCCGCTGCCTGACTGGTGGCCGGTATGGGGCTCTTCGTGTTTCAGGCTGCCGGATGCTCAGCGAGTATGGCCGCCACTTCGGGAACGTCCGCGAATTCCTGCAACCGGCTGAGGATTACCCGGACGCGCTCCCCGAGCCTTTTTGACGGTGTGTCAGCTCCCAGAGTGATGACGCGTTCGGCTACGGCTGCCGCCTCTTCCGGCTCGTTGGCGTCTGCCAGCGCCACGGCCAGCCACGAAAGGTAGAGGGCCATTTCCCTGGTGTGCGTGGCGTCATATCCGCTGAGGACGCTTCGCAGCAACGGGACAGCGCGCAAGGGTCGATGCAACTCCGTGTAGACGCGGGATTCCATGACCCGGAGTTCACCAGCATCCACCCAATACAGGTAGGCGGGTGATTCTGTGCCTTCGCTATCTTCGCTCAGGGCTTGCCCCGCTTCCCCCAGTGCACGCATGGCCTGTTGCCCGTTCTCCGTTCCCCCGGCTTTCGTGCGAGCCCATGCCACACGGTCCAGATACAGCGCGCGGGCTTTCGGGGGCGCTTCAGCCCGTGCGTCATTGAAGGCTGCCTGAGCCAGGATTAGCCCTTCGGCTTCTCGCCCTGTGTTGCTCATCTGGTAGGCGAGTGATCCGGCGAGATTCCCGGCAAGGGTGTGGTCTTCCGCCTGCCGTGCGGCGCTGATCCCCAGCCGGTAGATGCGTTCTGCCTCTTCGTGCTGTCCGGCGTCACTGGCAATCCATCCGGCAATCTGTGCCAACTCTCCAATTTGCCTGAGCAGTTGCCGCCCCACTTCGCTGGTGTGCGTGCTCTCTCGGTACAGCTTCACAACGCGCCGAAGGTCCCGAAGTGCCGGGCGGACTAGGTCCCCACCTGCCAGCACATCATCAGCCAGCCTGAGCCCATGCACCCGTTGCTGTAGTTCGTCCACGGTGCCCATTCCGACGCGTCGCCCTGTACGGCCTTCCAGCGGGCTTAGCGGGTCCTCTTCGGGCAGGAAGTCAGCCAGGGTCGGCAAAGGTGGCTCAGCGGGATTCTGAGAGGCGCTGAGGGCATCCACGGTCACGCCCAGAGCGGCAGCGATGAACGGCAGCCATTCACGGGGTGTGCGCTTGCCTGTCTCCCAACGGCTGATCTCTTGCCGTCCGACTGGTTCGCCGGTTACTCGCGCTGCCTGGCAGACCTCCCGCGCAAGCCGTGCCTGGCTCCACCCGAGCCGTTCCCGCTCTTGCCTGATGTTGGCCCCGACGCTGCTCCCCATGTGCCCAGTCTGGCCGACAGTTGGCCTACACGAGGCCGCTAGTCGGAGATCCATTTCGGTCGGAGGGTGGACGCCGGATCGCCCAATCGAGGGGACGACATGACCACCACGAAGACGACACAGGAAAAGCCCGTAGACCTCCCACTGAGCATGGAGCGCGACCCGCAGCCAGTACCGGGGTGCGTGCACTGCGACAACGTGGCCATGGACCGGGACCGAGCGCAGGCGAACGGTGACGCAAGCCGGGTGAGCGACTGCAACGTCAGGATGCGTCGGCACGCCGAGGCCGACCACTCATGAGCGCGCCCACCGTGAGGTCACAGGAGCGTCGTACGCGGCCCCTCCCGGCCCCGGAGCTAATCAGCCTCATAGACGGCTCTGACGGCCCTTACGCGGGTTCTCCGGCCGGTTGGTGGACGCAGTACGGCGGGGCGCTGGATGTGACCTCGGGTGTGGTCCATCTGCCCGGCCCGACTCACCCCCCGAACCTCCGGCACCACGAATGCCCCAACTGCGTTCCGCTGGAGCGAGCGTGAAGTACGCACGCCGTTTCGGGTGGTCCGTGTTCGTGTTCATAGTCGCCGCGCTGGCAACGGCGATTCCCACGCTGGCCGCTACTGGCCGCCCCTGATCTCCCGCCCCTGCCAGACGCATCCGAACCCGTTCCCCCACGCATTCGAAATCTCGGCAGGGGCGGGGCACCAAACACCAACGGTCGCAAGGAGTTGCAATGAGCGCTGCCGGAAACCGTCTCTTATTCGCGTGGCTTGAGGTCACGGGACTCTGCAACGAATTCTGTGATCACTGCTACGCAGACAGCGGACCCAAGGGCGCACACGGAACCATGGCCGTGCAGGACTGGTTGAACGTGATTGACCAGCTTGCCGACATGGGGACCCTGGATGTTCAGTTCATCGGGGGAGAACCGACGCTCTACCCGAGCCTGCCCGCGCTGATCAAGCACGCTCACGGGCGGGGCCTCGGTATCGAGGTGTTCTCGAACATGACCCACATCCGCCCGGAGTTGTGGAACGCGTTCACGGAATACGGCGCCAAGCTTGCCACCTCGTACTACTCGGACAGCGCCGAGGAACACGACCAGGTGACGCAACTCCGAGGGTCACACAAGAAGACACGCGCCAACATCCAAAAGGCGCTGACACTCGGTATCCCGCTGCGGGGCGGAGTCGTTGCCGTGCGGGACGGGCAGCGCGTACAGGAAGCGGCACAGGACCTTACGGGGCTCGGTGTCGGAACGGTCGGCGGAGACCGGACCCGCGCATTCGGGCGAGCGAGTCAGGGGGCCGCGCCGACCATCGCTGATCTGTGCGGGCACTGCGCCCACGAGAAATGTGCCATCGGTCCGACCGGCGATGTGTGGCCATGCGTCCTTGGTCGATTCCTGACCATGGGCAATGTGCTGGAAAAGCCGATCTCCGATATCTGGGGCGGTGCGCAGATGACCGACGTTGCGGCCGATATCGCGGCGGTGCGCGGGGATGGCGTCCAGTCGTGCACTCCTCCGCAATTTCTTCCCATGTGCGGCCCCTGCGGTCCATGCGTTCCCTCGGTCGGGCATTGTGACCCCAGGGAGGCGGACAGCGCCGATACCATCGCTGCACCGGCCTAATCCGCTGATCATGAGGGAGCGCACACATGGACGATCACGGGGACGACTTCGGCCCGTGGGGGTGGGAGGACCAAGGCAACGCCATTCGGCGGACCGAGGAGGAATGGCTCACCATCGCTCGGTACGTCCGGCACGCAGCCAACAAGCTTGGTCCGGAACTCCCGCTGTGTCTCCCTGGCGAACCGCAGGAATGCGGGCGGACGGCTCAACAGCACGTGATTGCCTGGGCCGCTCACCTCAAGGCGGTCTCCCATCACCTGATCGAACAGTCCACGCCGAGTGAGGCAAGGGGAGCGCACGCGATCGGCCCCCTGTTTCAGCGGCGGCTGTCTGAGCTGAGGGAACAGAGCGCCCCTGTGCACGTCCCGCACTGAGCACCAGGCCCCTGACTGCCCCGTCCGTGCGTTGCTCCCCGTGGCGCATGGCGGGGGCTTTTTGCCTGGTCAGGGGCTTCTATTGCTAGCGTGCAACTACCCTCCGCGCGCTGATAGCAGTCGACGTTCGTGCCCATGGCGATGTGGTCGCCGTGCCAGCGTGGCGAGGCGAGCTGTCGGCGCAGCAGCGCGGCGGCGTTGACCTTGACGACGATCTGGCTGTCGAAGCCGAGACCGGTGTCGAGGTCCAGGTAGCTGTGGGTCTTGCGGGCGAAACAGTAGACGCACGCGTGCGTGCACCCCCGATAGGGGTTGACCGTCCATTCGAACGGCATGCGGGACGCACCCGGCACCCGGTTCACGATCGACCTGGCCCGGACCTCGTGAAAGGTGATCCCGCGGAACTCGGGGGTGTCGAAAGTCCGCGTGGTCACCGCGTCCGCGCCGAACAGTGCGGCATCGGCGGCCGCCCTCGGGCCCGGCCCTTCGGAGAGGTTCTCCCAGCGCATGACACCTCCTCGGTAGCACTGACCACAGAATAGAACACATGTTCCCTTGATCGTGCGAAGGCGAAACCCGGCCGTCGGGCCGTGCATGATCGAAGGCATGCTCGTCGAGTCCCTGTCCGTCGCCGCCCTGGTCGTGGTGCTCGTCTGCGCCGTCGTCCGCCCGTTCCGGTGGCCCGAGGCCGCCTTCGCCGTGCCGGCCGCCGGCGTCGTGATCCTGTCCGGGGCGATCCCGCTCGACGACGTGCGGGACGAGGCCGCCCGGCTCGGCCCGGTGATCGGCTTCCTCGCGGGCGTCCTTGTGCTCGCCAAGCTCTGCGCCGACGAGGGGCTCTTCCACGCCTGCGGCAGCTGGATGGCGCGCCGGGCCGCGGGTCGCCCCCGCCGGCTGCTCGGCGCCGTCTTCGCCTTCGCCTCGGTGATCACCGCCGCCCTGAGCCTGGACGCCACCGTGGTCCTGCTGACCCCGGTCGTCTTCGCCACGGCCGCGCGCATGGGCGCCCGCCCCGCGCCGCACGTCTACGCGAGCGCCCACCTGTCCAACACCGCGTCCCTCCTGCTGCCGGTCTCGAACCTGACCAACCTCCTCGCCTTCACCGCGACCGGCCTGAGCTTCACGCGCTTCGCGCTGCTCATGACGCTGCCCTGGCTGGTCGCCGTCGCGGTCGAGTACGCGGTCTTCCGGCGGTTCTTCGCCGCCGACCTCGACGCCCCGACGCAGGGCGCCGAGGCCGAGGAGCCGCCGGACATGCCGCTGTTCGCCCTGGTGACCGTCGCGGCCACGCTCGCCGGGTTCGCGGTGGCCTCAGCCGTCGGGGTCGACCCCGCCTGGGCGGCCGCGGCAGGGGCGGCCGTCCTCGCGGTCCGGGCCCTGCTGCGCCGCCGTACGACACCGGCGGCGATCCTGCGCTCCGCCTCGTGGCTGTTCCTGGCCTTCGTCCTCGCCCTCGGCGTCGTCGTCAGGGCCGTCGTCGACAACGGCCTCGGCGACGCCCTCGGGCGATTCCTGCCGGACGGCACCGCGCTGCCCGCGCTCCTCGGCACCGCCGCCGTCGCCGCCCTGCTCGCCAACCTGATCAACAACCTGCCGGCCGTCCTCGCCCTGGTCCCGCTGGCCGCGCCGTCCGGTCCCGGCGCCGTCCTCGCCGTACTCATCGGCGTGAACATCGGCCCCAACCTCACCTACGCGGGATCCCTCGCCACGCTCCTGTGGCGCCGCATCGCCCACCAGCACGACCACGACGTCGATCTGGGCCGCTTCACCCGCCTCGGACTCCTCACCACTCCGGCCGCCCTCGTCCTGTCGACCCTCGCGCTGTGGACCTCGCTCAGGCTCCTGCCGGGCTGAGAGCCTGTCCCGCCAAGCCCCCGACCGGGGACCCGATTTGGGGGGCCGGTACGCCGGGTGGTTGGCTTTCCACGAAGTCCCCGAGGAACACACATGCTGGAGGAAGTGCAATGGCGCAGGTCGAAGCGGTCGCGGAGCGGACCATCACGGCAAAGCCGGACGACGTCTTCGACGCGCTGGCCGACTACAACGGCACGCGCGAGAAGCTCCTCTCCGAGCACTTCAGCGAGTACGAGGTGCGCGAGGGCGGTGACGGCGAGGGCACCCTCGTCCACTGGAAGCTCCAGGCCACCAGCAAGCGCATCCGCGACTGCCTCCTGGAGGTCAGCGAGCCCACGGACGGCGAGCTGGTCGAGAAGGACCGCAACTCCTCCATGGTCACGACCTGGACGGTGACGCCGGCCGGTGAGGGCAAATCCCGCGTGGTCGTCACCACCGTCTGGAACG
This sequence comes from Streptomyces sp. NPDC058284, assembly GCF_042881135.1. Taxonomy (NCBI): domain Bacteria; kingdom Bacillati; phylum Actinomycetota; class Actinomycetes; order Kitasatosporales; family Streptomycetaceae; genus Streptomyces; species Streptomyces sp. NPDC058284. Next base: position 29,710 of record NZ_JBHVYE010000040.1, on the reverse strand, counting down.
GCGCGGGCGGCATCGGCGGCTTCTTCGAGAAGGCCTTCGCGCCCAAGGGCCTGGCCCGCATCTACGACGCCGTGCTCGGCAACCTCGCCGCCCACGTCGAGAAGTAGGCCCCGCGCCGGGCGGGCGGTCCGATCCGGGCCGGGCCGGTCCGTCCGCCCGGCCAACTCCCGCCCGGCCACTCAGCGTTGCTCTCACGCTCACCGTTTCGAGTGGTTTTCTGTTCGGTCCCGTTGTACGCCGTAGGGCTCCCACCGGCGCTTACGCCCATGGAACCCCGCGCGAGGGTGACTCGTCGCGCTTGCTCGCTGTTGTCGCGTAATGCGAGAAATGGGCGGCGCAGGCGCGACGAGGGGAGCAGGACGTGGGCGGGACGACGCTGGTGAAGACCACCGGTCAGGACCAGCAGAGCCGGCAGGACGAGCGGAGTGAGCGGGCCGCGGGGGACGGGCGGCACCGTGAAGGGGCCGGCCCGCCCGCCGTACAGGGCGGTCAGGGGCGGGGCCAGGCGCCGCCACCGCCCCCGGACCCCACGGGCCACGGGCTCAGCCCCAGCCGCGTACGGATGGTCTTCGTGGGGCTGATGCTCGCCCTGCTGCTCGCCGCCCTGGAGCAGATGATCGTCGCCACCGCGCTCCCGAAGATCGTCGGCGAGCTGCACGGCCTCGACAAGATGTCCTGGGCGATCACCGCCTACCTCCTCACCTCCACCATCGGCCTGCCCGTCTACGGCAAGCTCGGTGACCTCTTCGGGCGCAAGGGCGTCTTCCAGTTCGCCATCGTCGTCTTCGTCATCGGCTCGGCGCTCGCCGGCTGGTCGCGGACGATGGACCAGCTCATCGCCTTCCGGGCGCTCCAGGGCGCCGGTGCGGGCGGCCTGATGATCGGCGTACAGGCGATCATCGCGGACATCGTGTCGCCCCGGCAGCGCGGCCGCTACATGGGTCTGATCGGCGCCGCGTTCGGCCTCGCCTCGGTCGCGGGGCCCCTGCTCGGCGGCTTCTTCACCGACCACGTCTCCTGGCGCTGGTGCTTCTACTTCAACGTGCCCTTCGGCCTCGTCACCCTCCTCGTCGTCACCCTCGTACTGAAGCTGCCCAAGCGCACCGGCAGGGCCCGGCTCGACGTGCTCGGCGCGCTCCTGCTCGCCGCCGCCTCCACCTGCCTCGTCCTGCTCACCAGCTGGGGCGGTACCGAGTACGCGTGGGGCGACCGCGTGATCGTCGGGCTCGGCGTCGGGGCCGTCGTGGCGAGCGTGCTCTTCCTGGTCGCCGAGCGGTTCGCCGCAGAACCGATCATCCCGCTGCGCCTCTTCCGTGACCCGGTCTTCAACATCACCTCTCTGGTGGGCATGGTCATCGGAGTCGCCCTCTTCGGAGCGGCCAGCTACCTGCCGACCTTCCTGCAGATGGTCGACGGCGCGAGCGCCACCGAGTCCGGCCTCCTGATGCTGCCGATGATGGGCGGCATCGTCGGCGCGTCCATCGTCTCCGGGCAGCTCATCAGCCACACCGGGCGCTACAAGATCTACCCGATCCTCGGCGGCGTCCTGTCCGTCATCGGCATGTGGCTGCTCTCGCGGCTCGAGGCCGACACCTCCCGGCCGCAGTACAGCGTCTGGATGGCCGTCCTCGGCGCGGGCATCGGCCTGGTCATGCCGGTCCTGGTGCTCGCCGTGCAGAACGCGGTGCGCCCCGCCGACCTCGGCACCGCCACCAGTGCCAACAACTACTTCCGGCAGATCGGCGGCAGTGTGGGCGCCGCGATCTTCGGCACGCTCTTCGCCGACCGGCTCGCCGACGCCCTGCGCGACCGGATCCCCGCCGGCGCGGGCAAGGCCCTGCCCGACGCCGAGTCCATCACCCCCCAGCTCGTCCACACGCTGCCCGCGCCGCTGCGCGACGGCTACATCCAGGCGTACGCCGACGCGATGCCGCGGATCTTCCTCTACCTGGTGCCGGTGCTCGTCCTCGGCATGCTGCTCGCCTTCTTCCTCAAGGAGACACCCCTGTTGTCCAGCACCACCTCCCCCAGCGCACCGGCCGACGAACCGGGAACCGTCCCCCACGCCCGCCAGGCGCCGTACGCCGCCGGGGTCCCGGTCTGCGGCACCGTGCAGCACCCCGACGGCACCGTCGTGCCCCGCGCGGCCCTCACCCTCATCGACGTGGGCGGGCAGCAGATCGGGCGCGGCGCCAGCGGAGAGGACGGACGGTACGCCCTGTCCACGCCGGGGACGGGCTCCTTCGTGCTGATCGCGGCGGCGGGCGGCCACCAGCCGCAGGCCGTCACGGTCACCGTCGGCGAGCGGCCCGTCGAGCTCGACGTGGTCCTCGGCGGGGCGGGCCGCCTCGCCGGGACCGTGGTGACCGCCGACGGCACGGCCGTCAGGGACGCCGCCGTCACCCTCACCGACGTCCGCGGCGAGGTCGTCGCCACCACCCGCAGCGGCCGTGAGGGCGGCTACGTCATCACGGAGCTGGTGGCCGGCGAGTACACGCTCGCGGCCAGTGCCCCCGCCTTCCGCCCCGCCGCGCTCCCCGTCACCGTGCAGGCCTCGCGCGAGACCCGCCAGGACGTGGAGCTCGCGGGCGGCGCCGTGCTGCGCGGCACCGTGCGGGCCGGCGGTGGGCGGCCCGTCGAGGACGCGCGCGTGACCCTGCTCGACGCGGCGGGCAACGTCGTCGACACCCTGACCACCGCGGCGGACGGCACCTTCCGCTTCGTCGACCTGTCCTCCGGCGAGTACACCGTGATCGCGGCGGGCTACCCGCCGGTCGCCACCGTCCTCCAGGTCGCGGGCGGCGGCCGCACGGAGCGGGACCTCCAGCTCGGGCACGAGGACTAGGGCCCGCAGCCAAGGGGGGCGTGCGCCGGTGTCCCCGCTGTGCGGGCAATTCCCGTATTGACCTGCACGGCAACCCGCGTCAGCCGTACGGTGGTTGGTGGCGGCCCAGATCTTGCGCTGCCGCGGGAAGGAGCATGAGCCATGGAACGAGGCACTCCAGGCGAGCCGGTGACGCAGAGTGCCGCGTCCGGACGCATTCCCCTGGCCGTGGTCGTCGTCGACGGAGCGGGCCTCGTCTCGCACTGGAGCGTCGGAGCGCGCCGCCTCTTCGGGTACGGCAAGGAGGAGGCCGTCGGCTGCCCGGTGGGTGATCTGCTCCCGGTGCACGGCGCGATCCAGGAGGACCGAGAGTCCTACGAGGCGTACGACGGGCTCGGCCCCGACCTGGAGACCTCCCTCGACGGACGCATCTCCTACCCGGCCGCGGGCCGGGCGCGTCTCGCCGGACCGGGTGACGGGCGCGACCAAGGGCGCATCGACGTGCTGTGGTGGGCGTATCCGCTGATCGGCCCGGGACCCGAGCGGCTCCTCGTGCTCGCCGCCGACGCCGCGCGGCTGACCGCGGCGCAGGAGCCGGACGGCGGGCGGGGCGAGGGCGAGGAGCAGGTCGAGCGGATCGCGCCCGCCTTCGCGCTGCACACCGACTTCCCTGGCGCGGACGAGCTCGCGGCCAGGCTGCCCGAGATCCTGCCGAGCATGAGTGTGGACGAAAGCGCCCGTATCGTCGCCCAGGTGCTCGAACTGGGCTATCCCGTCCTGGAGTTCAGCAGGCACGACCGGGTGCCCGTCACCCCGGACTGGGGCGTCGCCCGCCGGGCGGAGCGCAAGGAACGCAGGCAGCGCGCCGCACAGGCCGCCGCGGGCGGGCTGCCCGCGGCCCCGGACGCGGCGGAGGAGGAGGGCGAGGACCTCGAGTACGCGGCGGTGCGCGAGCACCTCGAATTCCTCAACGAGGTCAGCGGGCGCATCGGCTCCTCGCTCGATCTGTCGCAGACGATCCTGGAGGTCAGCAGGGCGGTCGTGCCACGCTTCACGGACGTCGCGGGCACCTATCTGCGCGAGCAGGTCGTCGCGGGCGAGGGCTTCCCCGAGGGCGTGCCGGACGAGACCACCATGTGGCACCGGGTCGCCCTGGAGCACACCGACGAGCCGGGGCGCTGGGACGACGTGGTGCCGGTGGGGGAGTCCATGCCGTTCCCCGTGCACACGCCGTTCTTCCAGTGCATGACCTCGGGTGACCCCGTGCTCGTGCCGCGCATCTCCGAGGAGATGGGCAACGCCATCGCCTCCCAGTTCGAGAAGCGCGACATCCGCCCGCTGATCACCAACCGCTCCATGCTCGTCGTGCCCCTGAAGGCGCGCAATGTGGTGCTCGGTTTCATGATCCTGCTGCGGCACCGGGAGCGGCCGGTCTTCAACGACATGGACCGCGTCACCGGTGCCGAACTGGCTGCCCGCGCGGGCCTCGTGCTCGACAACGCCCGCATGTACACGTACCAGGAGAGCGTCGCCGACACCCTCCAGGACAGCATGCTGCCGCACATCCAGCCCCGGATGTCCGGCTGTGACATCGCCACCCGCTACCTGCCCGGCACGCTCCTCGGCCGGGTCGGCGGCGACTGGTTCGACTCCGTCAAACTGCCCGGCTCAAGGACCGCGCTCGTCGTCGGCGACGTGATGGGCCACGGGCTCAACTCCGCGGCCATGATGGGCCAGTTGCGCACGGCGGTGCAGACCATGGCCGCCCTCGACCTGCCGCCCGAGCAGCTCCTGCGCAACCTCGACGACCTGGCGCAGCGCCTCGGCGAGCACTATCTCGCCACCTGCCTGTACGCGGTCTACGACCCGATCGCGGGCGAGCTGCACCTGGGCAACGCAGGCCACATCCCGCCCGTCCTGGTCCGCGCCGCGGACGGCCGCAGCGAACTCCTCGACCTGCCCACGGGCGCGCCCATCGGCGTCGGCGGCGTGCCCTTCGAGTCGGTCGTGGTGCGGGTCGCCCCCGGCGACCGGCTCCTGATGTGCACCGACGGACTCGTCGAGGTCCGCGGTGAGGACATCGGCGTCGGCCTCGCCACGCTCACCGAGTCCGCCGCGCACCCCGCCGCCTCCATGGACGCCGCCTGCGACACGATCATCCGCGCGCTCAACACGCGGGGCGGCCGCAAGGACGACGTGGCGCTCCTGATGGCCAGGCTCAACGGCATCGCGGCGAAGGACGTCGCGGACCACCGGCTCGCCGTCGACCCCAGCGAGGTGGGCAGGGCCCGCGAGCTGGTCCGCTCCCAACTGCGGGCGTGGTCGCTGCAATCCCTGGGTGACACCGCCGAACTGCTCGTCAGCGAGCTCGTCACCAACGTCGTACGGCACTCCGGCAGCGCCTGGGTCCACCTGCGCCTGGTCCGCTCCGGGACCCTGGTCTGCGAGGTCGAGGACGGCGACCAGACACTGCCGACGCTCCTCAACGCGGGCCCGGACGACGAGTTCGGGCGCGGCCTGCACATCGTCAGCGCACTGGCGAAGGAGTGGGGCACGAGCCGGACGCGCCGGGGGAAGACGGTCTGGTTCGAACTGTCCCTGCCGCGCCGCTGAGAGCCTGTGTCAGCTCCCGGGCAAGGCGGGGCGCGCGCTCGTGCGCCCGGCGGGTACGTATCGAATGACCGGTGAAGGAATGCGCGGGTGCCTTGTCCGTGTGCCCCCGGCGCGGTAGACCGATCTTGCCGCCGGCTTCGGCGGCTCTCGTCGCGGCCTGGGGAGCACGGACATGAGTGTCACGAGTCGGTACAGGGAGGCGTGGGAGGGGTTCTGGCGGGACGCCCCCGAAGAGCCGGGAGCTGTCTTCTGGGACGCCGAGCCCGCCCTCACCGCGGGTCTGCACCTCGCGCTCTTCGAACCGCACATGACCGCGGGCGGCCTGCCCGTCGTCGACCTCGGCTGCGGCAACGGCACGCAGACGCGGTTCCTCGCCGACCGTTTCCCGCGCGTCCTCGGCGTCGATCTGTCGGCGGCCGCCGTCGACCACGCCCGGCGCGCCGACCCGGCGGGGCAGGCCGACTTCCGCCAGCTCGACCTGGTGGAGAGGGCCGAGGCGGAGCAGCTGCACGCGGAGCTCGGGGACGTCAACGTCTACATGCGGGGCGTCCTGCACCAGTGCGAGCCCGCCGACCGGCAGCCGCTGGTCGACAACATCGCCACGCTGCTCGGCGAGCGGGGCCGCGCCTTCCTCTTCGAACTCTCGGAGGCGGCGCGCCCGATCCTGATGGGCCTGGCGCAGAACCCCGCGGGTCCGCCGCCGAAGCTGGCCCCGGTCTTCGCGCACGGCCTCACCCCCGCCGAGGTCGCCGACGGGGCGGTGGACGCGTGCGTCGGCGCCGCCGGGCTCACGATCGTCGCCGGAGGTGAACTCCCGCTGTCGACGACGGAGTTCGCCCCGGACGGTACGCGCATCGAGCTGCCGTCGCGGTGGCTGGTGGTGGGGCGCGCGGGCTGACGGGAGGCGCTCAGCCGTCCACCTTGATCGTCTTCATGGTGAGGTGGGAGGTGAGGCGCAGGATGGCGGGCAGGCCGCTGAGCTTCTGGGTGAGGAAGGCCTCGTACGCGCCGTGGTCGGCCACGGCGGCCCGGATGAAATAGTCCGGACGCCCGTACATCCGCCGGAACTCGATCACCTCTTCGTACGAGGCCACCGTGGTCTCGAACTTCTCGGTGGTCTTGCGGTCATTGGCGTAGATCTCGACGTCGATGAGCACTTCGAGCCCGCGGCCCAGGGCTGCCGGATCGATGACGGTCCGGTAGCCGGTGATGACACCGGTCTCCTCCAGGCGCTTGACCCGCCGCAGGCACGGCGGCGGTGTCAGGCCCACCAGCTTGGCCAGTTCGACGTTGGTCAGCCGACCGTCCTGGCGCAGGTGAAACAAAATTTCGCGGTCAAGGGCATCCAGCCCACCTTCATTGCTCATACGAAGATCATAGGGCCACAAACAGCAACCATATTAGGCGGGCACTTGCCTAAAGTGTCCGCATGCACATATCCTCCGCGGTCGCCGACCGGCCCCAGCTCTCCGTCACCCCCTCACCCCCCGAGCGGTCCGCGGCGCGGAAAGCCTTCGGGGACTGCGCGTCCGTGGGCCTCGGGATGCTCCCGCTCGGTCTCGCCTTCGGAGCCCTCGTCATCCAGTCCGGGCTCGACTGGTGGTGGGCGGGGCTGTCCGCCGCACTGGTCTACGGCGGCTCGTTCGAGTTCCTGCTCATCGGCATGGTCGCCGCCGCCGCGCCACTGGCGTCCATCGCCGGAGCGGCGTTCCTGGTGCAGGGCAGGCACGTCTTCTACGCCCTGTCCTTCCCCCTGCAACAGGTGCGGGGCCGCCTCGCCAAGACGTACAGCACCTTCGCGCTCACCGACGAGGCGTACGCGCTGACCTCCACCGAACAGGCCCGCACCTGGACGGGCCGGCGCATCACGTGGCTGCAGCTCTACATGCACCTGTACTGGGCGGGCAGCGCCACCGTCGGCGCCCTGCTCGGCTCCCTCATCCCGCAGAGCGTCACCGGCCTGGACTTCGCGCTGACCGCGCTGTTCACCGTCTTGTCCCTCGACGCCGTCCGCGACCTGCGGGGAGACGTGCCCACCCCCGTCCTCGCCCTCCTGAGCGCCCTCGCCGCCCGGCTGTTCTTCCCCGGCCAGCTGCTCCTGGCCGCCTTCGCCCTGTTCACCGCCGCCCTCCTGGCCCGCCACTTCGCCACCGGCAGGAAGCCCGCCCATGTCTGACACCGGTTACGCCGTCACCGCGGTCCTCGTCTCCGCCGCCGTCACCTGGACGCTGCGCGCCCTGCCGTTCGCCGTCCTCGCCCCGCTGCGGGCCAGCGCCACCGTGCAGTACCTCAGTACGCGCATGCCCGCGGGCGTCATGGTGATCCTGGTCGTCTACTGCCTGCGCGATCTCCCCGTCACCGAATCACGCGCCGCCGCGCCGCTGGCCGCGCTGGCCGTCACCGTCGGCGTGCATCTGTGGCGCCGCAACGCCCTGTTGAGCATCCTGGCGGGCACGACCGTCCATGTGGCGCTGGCCAGCACGGTCTTCGCCCACTGACGGCTGCCTTCGCCCGCTGTCGCCGTCGGTCCGGTCCAGCAGGGCCAGGAAGGCCGCGGCAGCGGGCGACGGGGCGAACCGGCTCCAGACCAGGCGCTCCACCCGTACGGGCCCGTCGCGGACCGGCACGCTCAGCAGGCCGTGCAGTTCGGCGGCGAAGGACGCGGGCAGCAGGGCGATGCCCAGTCCGTGGCGGACCAGCCGGGCCATGAGCTCCACGCCGGCCTCGAAGGCGACCTCGCGCCGCAGGCCGGCCGCAGCGAACGCCTCGTCCGACTGGGCGCGGGCGACGGTGCCCGCGGCGAAGTCCACGAACACCTCGTCGGCGAGGCGGGGGAGGCCCACCTCGGCTTGGGTGGCGAGCGGGTGGTCCGGGGCGACGACGGCGACGTGCCGCCCGTGGGCGAGCTCCCTGTCCCGCACGCCCTGCGGCCGGAATCCGGGCTGGACGCCGAGGAACGCCGCGTCGAGGCCGCCGTCGCGCACCTGCTCGACGAGGTGCTCGCTGGCGCCGGTGCGCAGGCTGATCCGTACCTGGGGGTAGCGCGTGCGGTACTCCCGCAGCACCGCGGGGAGGTCGACGGCGGTCACCGTGGGGATCGATCCGACGGTCAGCCTGCCCCGGATCTCACCGGTGGCGGCGGCCACCTCGGCGCGGGCCCGCTCGGACGCTTCCAGGGACTGGCGGGCGGCGGGCAGGAACGCCTCTCCGGCGACGGTCAGCCGCACCCGGCGGCTGGTCCGCTCGAAGAGCCGGGCGCCCAGTTCCTTCTCCAGGCGGGCCACTTGGTGGCTGAGCGCGGACTGGACGACGTGGCACCGCTCGGCGGCCCGGGTGAAGCTCGCGGTCTCGGCCACCGCGACGACGTACCGCATCTGCTGGAGATCCATCGATCCATCGTGAAACACGATGGATCGCATGACAAGCATGTGTTGGACCGATGGATGGCTGCTCGGCGATGCTGAACCCACCGGTCAAACACCGCCCCCGGCGCCCCCGGCGCCCCGAATTCACGGAGTCCGTCATGCGTGTGATCGCCTTTGACCACCTCGTCCTGAACGTCGCCGACATCGAGCGCTCGCTGGCCTTCTACGCAGGGCCGCTGGGCCTCGAACCGGTGCGGGTGGAGGAGTGGCGGGCGGGCAAGGTCCCCTTCCCGTCCGTGCGGGTCAGCCCCACCACCATCATCGACCTCGTCACGCCGTCCGACGCGCGTCCGGAGGAGTCCGGCTCCAACGTCGACCACATCTGCCTGGCGGTCGAGCCGCTCGACTGGCAGGAGGTCATCGACTCCGGCGACTTCGATGTGGTGGACGGGCCCGGCGAGCGTTTCGGGGCGCGGGGCACCGCACTCTCGCTCTACGTGCGGGACCCGGACGGCAACACCGTGGAGCTGCGCTGGTATCCGCAGGACGCGTGAGGTCGCCGCGGACCAACCGCCCGCCGACCGACTTCTTTTGCGAGGCGACCGACTTCTTCTGTGCGAAGCGTTGACGAACTCCGGGCGCCCTCCTAGCTTCTACGCGTCGTACTTCGTACGTCATATATGAGACGTGATACGCGATACGTGAGATCTGAGGGTGCCCATGATGTCCGTGCCGACCCCGATCCCCTCGCGCACGCAGTTCGTGCTCGAAGCGATCAAACACCGCATCCTCACCGGCGAGCTGAGCCCGGGGCAGCCACTGGTCGAGACGGAACTCGCCGGTGAGTTCGGGGTCTCCAAGACGCCCGTGCGCGAGGCGCTCAAGACCCTCGCGGGCACCGGGCTCGTCGTGATGAGCCAGTACAAGGGCGCGGCGGTACGGACCGTGGACGCGGCCATGGCGCGCGAGGTGTACGACGTGCGGCTTCTCCTCGAACCCGAGGCGCTGCGGCGCACCGTGCGGCGCGGCGCGGCGCTCGACACCGCGCGCGACGCCCTGGCGCGGGCCGACGCCGCCGTGGACGCGGCCGAACGCTCCCTCGCCAACCGGGAGTTCCACCGCACGCTGTACTCCGCCTGCGGCAACCCGCTCCTCGGCCGCCTTCTCGACGAGGTGCGGGACCAGGCGGCGCTCGTCTCCGCCGTCGCCTGGTCGGCCGACCCGTCCTGGGCCCGCGAGGCGACCGAGCACCAGGAGATCCTGCGGCTCGCCCTCGCCGGGGACGCGGACGGTGCGGCCGAGGCGCTGCACCGCCACATCGCGTCGTTCGTGCGGCGCGCCTTCCCCGGGGCAGAGGACGCGGGGGCCGGGTGCACGGCTCTCGGCGCCGCCGTGGAAGGGGGGCTCGCGTGACGGCGTACGCCGCCCGGCGTGCCGCGCTCGCCGACGTGGTGGCGATTCCGGTGACGCCCTTCGCCGAGGACGGCTCCGTCGACCACGGCGTCCTGCGCGAACTGCTGCGCAGGCAACTGGACGCCGGGGTGCGGACCCTCACGCCGAACGGCAACACCGGGGAGTTCTACGCCCTCACCCCCGACGAGCGCCGTGCCGTCGTCGAGTCGACGGCGAAGGAGGCGGCGGGTCGCGCCGCGATCCTCGTCGGGGTCGGCCACGACGTGCCGACCGCGGTGGAGGCGGCGCGGCATGCGGAGGCGGTCGGCGCGGACATGGTGATGGTGCATCAGCCGGTGCATCCCTACGTCTGCGACGGCGGCTGGGTCGACTACCACCGCGCGGTCGCCGAGGCCGTCCCCGCGCTCGGCGTCGTCCCCTACCTGCGTGACGCGGCGCTGCCCGGCGCCCGCCTCGCCGAACTCGCCGACGCCTGCCCCAACGTCATCGGCGTCAAGTACGCCGTGCCGGACGCCGCGCGCTTCGCCGGGTTCGCGCGGGACGCGGGGCTCGAACGGTTCGTCTGGGTCGCCGGGCTCGCCGAGCCCTACGCCCCCTCGTACTTCTCGGCGGGCGCCACCGGCTTCACCTCCGGCCTCGTGAACGTCGCCCCGCACCTCTCGCTGCGCATGATCGAAGCGCTCCGGCTCGGCGACTACCGGGCCGCCATGGACGTATGGACGCGGATCCGCCGCTTCGAGGAACTGCGAGCGGCGGACGGCTCCGCCCACAACGTCACGGTCGTCAAGGAGGCCCTCGCCGCCCTCGGCCTCTGCCGCCGCGACGTGCGCGCCCCGAGCGGGCTCCTCCCGGAGGGGGAGCGGGCCGAGGTGGCGGAAATCGTGGCGGGGTGGTCCGTGTGAGCGGGGGGACGGACGGCGGCCCGGCGCCGACCGGGCCGGGCCGCGGGCCCGGCGCGCAGGACCCCCGCCCGCGGCAGGCGTCGCCCGGACTTCGCAGCGCTCAGTGGTTCGGGGACAGCGTTTCCGCGGGACTGCGGTCGTTCAGCCACCGGGCCAGGACCCGGCAGCTCGGCTACCTGCCCGAGGAGCACCTCGGCAAGCCCGTCATCGCGGTACTCAACACCTGGTCCGACATCAACCCCTGCCACTCCCACCTGCGCGACCGGGCCCAGGCCGTCAAGCGGGGCGTGTGGCAGGCGGGCGGGTTCCCGCTGGAATTCCCGGTGGCCACGCTCAGCGAGACCTTCCAGAAGCCGACCCCCATGCTCTACCGGAACCTCCTCGCCATGGAGACGGAGGAGCTGCTTCGCTCCTACCCGGTCGACGGCGCCGTGCTCCTCGGTGGCTGCGACAAGACGACGCCCGCCCTGCTCATGGGCGCCGCGAGCGTCGACCTGCCGGCCGTCTTCGTGCCCGCGGGGCCCATGCTGCCGGGGCACTGGCGGGGCGAGACGCTCGGTTCGGGCACGGACATGTGGAAGTACTGGGACGACCACCGCGCCGGCCTCATCGGCGACTGCGAGCTGACCGAGCTGGAGAGCGGCCTCGCCCGTTCCCCCGGCCACTGCATGACGATGGGCACCGCCTCCACGCTCACCGCCGCGGCGGAGGCGCTGGGCGTGACCGTGCCGGGTGCGTCGTCCGTGCCCGCCGTGGACTCGGGGCACGACAGGATGGCCGCCGCCTCGGGGCTGCGCATCGTCGAACTCGTCCGCCAGGACCTGCGGTTGTCGCGCATCCTCACCCCGGACGCCTTCGCGGACGCCGTCACCACCGTCCTCGGGCTCGGCGGCTCCACCAACGCCGTCATCCACCTGATCGCGCTGGCCGGCCGCGCCGGTGTGCGGCTCACCCTGGACGACTTCGACCGCATCGCCCGCACCGTGCCCGTGCTCGCCAACGTCCGGCCCGGCGGCCACAAGTACCTGATGGAGGACTTCCACTTCGCCGGTGGGCTGCCCGGTTTCCTGTCCCGGATCACGGACCTCCTGCACCTGGACCGCCCCACCGTCGCGCACGCCACCCTGCGCGAGCAGCTGGCCGGTGCCCGCGTCCACGACGACGACGTGATCCGCCCGCGCGAGCGCCCGGTCGCCGAGGAGGGCGGCGTCGCCGTCCTGCGCGGCAACCTCTGCCCGGACGGCGCCGTCATCAAGCACATCGCCGCGGACCCGCGGCTGCTCAGGCACACGGGTCCCGCCGTCGTGTTCGACGACTACCGCACGATGCAGCGGACCATCCACGACCCGGCGCTCGGCATCACACCCGACCACGTCCTCGTCCTGCGCGGCGCCGGACCCCAGGGCGGCCCCGGCATGCCCGAGTACGGAATGCTGCCCCTGCCCGACTACCTGCTCAAGCAGGGCGTACGCGACATGGTGCGGATCTCCGACGCGCGGATGAGCGGCACCTCGTACGGCACCTGCGTGCTGCATGTCGCGCCCGAGTCATATGTGGGCGGGCCGCTGGCCCTGGTGCGCACCGGTGATCCCGTGGAGCTCGACGTGCCCGCGCGGCGCCTTCAACTCCTTGTACCGGCAGAGGAGTTGGAGCTGCGTCGGAAAGCGTGGACCGCTCCGGCCGTCCGCTACGAGCGGGGGTACGGCGCCCTCTACGCCGAGCAGGTCACGCAGGCCGACACGGGATGCGACTTCGCGTTCCTCGCCAGGCCCGGCGCCGTGCCCGACCCGTACGCGGGCTGAACCCCGGGGCGTCCGCCCGAACGGCTTCGCCTCCCCCTGCTCCTGATCCTTGCCCCGCCTCGATCCTCGCCTCCTCTTGATCGATATGTCGAACAGCGTACGAGAAGTGCTTCGCCCGTACCTCCGCGACCACTTCACCCCGCACCCCCACGATCGGAGAAGTGTCATGGCCCACGCCGCAGCCGTGGCGAAGCCGCCGCCCGGCGCCACCGAGGCGCCGCCGCTCCCGGCCGGGAAGCGGCGCAGGACCGCCGCGACCCCGCGCCGCCTGCCGTACCTGCTCATCGCCCCCGCCGTCCTGCTGATGCTCGGCTTCATCGCCTACCCGGTGCTCAGCGTCTTCTACTACAGCCTGCGCCACTACAACCCCACCAAGCCGTGGCGCAACGGCTACGCGGGCCTCGACAACTTCGTCACGGCGTTCACCGACGACCCGGACTTCTGGCACACCCTCGGCTTCAGCTTCCAGTGGGTCGCCGTCGAGGTCGTCCTGCAACTGCTGCTCGGACTCGCGCTCGCCCTGCTGGTCAACCAGACCTTCGCCGGCCGCGCACTCGCCCGCGCCCTGGTCTTCTCGCCCTGGGCCGTCTCCGGCGTGCTCACCTCCACGATCTGGCTGCTGATCCTCAACTCCCAGACAGGGATCACCCGTTACCTCGCGGACCTCGGCATCGGCTCCTACGGCACGTCCTGGCTCTCCGACACCGGCACCGTCTTCCCCGCCGTCGTCGTCGCCGAACTCTGGCGCGGCGTCCCCTTCTTCGCGATCCTCATCCTCGCCGACCTCCAGTCCGTCTCCCCAGACCTGTACGAGGCGGCCGAGGTGGACGGCGCGAGCCGCCTGCGGCAGTTCCTCCACATCACGCTGCCGCACCTGAAGGACGCGATCATCCTGTCCACGCTGCTCAGGGCGGTCTGGGAGTTCAACAACGTCGACCTGCTCTACACCCTCACCGGCGGCGGCCCCGCGGGCGAGACCACGACACTCCCGCTGCGCATCGCCTCCATCGCCGTCGACTCCCACGACTTCGGCTACGCCTCCGCGCTCACCGCCATCGCCTTCGTGATCCTGCTCTTCTGCTCCTTGCTCCACCTACGGCTCAGCAAGTTCGGAGGGCAGGAGAAGTGAGCACCGCCAGCGCACCGTCCCGTCGGCAGATCTACCTCCCCCTCGGCCTCTACCTCCTCTTCACCCTCATCCCCTTCTACTGGATCCTGCTCTTCGCCCTGCGGCCCAGCGGCTCCACCTCGCTCCTGCCCTGGCCCCTCACCTTCGAGCACTTCGACAAGGTGTGGAACGAGCGCGGCTTCGCCACCTTCTTCCAGAACAGCCTGCTGGTCGGCGCCGCCTCCATGGCGATGACCACGCTCGTCGCCCTCGCGGGCGGCTACGCCCTGGCCCGCTTCGACTTCCGGATCAAGCGCGGCTTCCTGCTGGCGCTGCTCTGCTCGCAGTTCATCCCCGGCGCCCTCATGCTCGTGCCGCTCTTCCAGATCTTCGCCGAACTCCGGATGATCAACTCGCTCGCAAGCGTGATCGTCGCGGAGACCGTCTTCCAGCTGCCGCTCTCCATGATCTTGCTCAGCGGCTTCATCAAGAACGTCCCGTACGCCCTGGAGGAGGCCGCCTGGGTCGACGGCTGCGGACGCTTCCGGGCCTTCTGCGCCATCGTCCTGCCGATGCTGCGCCCCGGCCTGGTCGCCGTCGGATCCTTCGCCTTCGTGCACAGCTGGAACCACTTCCTGTTCGCCCTGATGTTCCTCAGCGACCAGGGCAAGCAGACGATCCCGGTGGGCCTCGCCACCCTCATGGGCGCCGACAGCGTCGATTTGGGGGCGCTCGCCGCCGGTGGCGTCGTCGCCGCCGTGCCCGTCGTGATCGTGTTCGCCTTCATCCAGAAGTGGCTGGTCACCGGGTTCAGCGCCGGGGCGGTGAAGGGGTGAGGAACCTGCGCGGCGGGCGGCGGCCGCTGCCCCTCGTCCTCGCGGGCGCCCGCGGCCACGGCACCCGGCACCTGGAGAACATCCGCCGCCTCCAACTCGCGGGTCTCGTACGGCTCGTGGGCGTCTGCGAACTGCGGCCGCTCGACGGCGGGGAACTCGCGGGCTTCGGCGCGGTACGGCAGTCCGCCGACTTCGCCGGGCTCCTCGACGCCACCGGCGCCACCGTCGCCGTCATCTGCACCCCCATCCCCACGCACACCGAACTGGCTCTCACCGCCGCCGCGCGCGGCGTCCATCTGCTCCTGGAGAAGCCGCCCGCTCCGTCATACGACGAATTCCGGCGGACGGCCGACGGGGCAGCCGCCGCGGGCACCGCCGTCCAGATCGGCTTCCAGTCGCTCGGCTCGCACGCCGTCCCCGCGATCCGCCGGATGATCGCCGACGGGGCGGTCGGCGAGGTGACCGGCGTCGGCGGTGCGGGCGCCTGGGTGCGCGACGAGGCGTACTTCCGGCGCGCGCCGTGGGCCGGACGCCGCCGCCTCGACGGCGCGGACGTCGTCGACGGGGTCCTCACCAACCCCCTCGCGCACGCCGTCGCCACCGCCCTCGCCCTGGCGGACGCCACCGCCGCCGAGGACGTCACCACGGTGGAGAGCGAACTGTTCCGGGCCCACGCCATCGAGTCCGACGACACCTCGTGCGTACGCGTCCGCACGGCGGGCGGCGGCCGGATCACCGTGGCGGCGACGCTCTGCGCGCAGGACCCCGGTGAGCCGTACGTCGTCGTCCACGGCACCCGGGGACGCATCACCTTCTGGTACCGGCAGGACCGGGTGGAGGTGCGCCGCGGCGGCACGGGTTTGGCGCACACCTCCACGCACGGCAGGACCGACCTCCTGGAGAACCTGGCCGAGCACCTCGCGGGGCGCGCCCGGCTCCTCGTCCCGCCCGCCGCGACCGGCGCGTTCATGCGGGTCGTCGAGGCCGTCAGGACGGCGCCCGACCCGGCCGCGCTGCCCGCACGGGCCTGGAGCGCCGCCCCGGGCACGAGCGCCGGGCGCCGCATCGTGCACGGCGTCGACGGCCTGGTCACCGCCGCCGCCGACACCCTCCGCCTCTACTCCGAGCTGGGCGCCGACTGGGCCCGCCCCGACGACCATCACCACGAGGTGAGTACGCCATGAAGCATTCCCTCGTCCTGCGCTGCGCGGGACGCCCCGTCGGCCGCTACGCCTACCGGGCCGATCTCGACCGGCCGCTGTCCCCGCGCCCCCACCTGCACCCGGTCACCACCCTCGCGGGCCGGGCCGTCACCGAGCTTGCCCCGGCGGACCACCCGCACCACCTCGGGGCGGGCGTCGCCGTACCCGATGTGGCGGGCCGCAACTTCTGGGGAGGCCGCACCTTCGTACGGGGGCAGGGGCCCACCGCGCTCGACAACCACGGCGTCCAGCGGCACCAGGGGTTCAAGCTGCACGACCCGGACGGCTTCCTGGAGGACCTGACCTGGTCGGCCGGCGGAGAGGTGCTGCTGCGCGAGCGCCGCACCGTAGCCGCCGCCGAACTGACGGCCACCGCCTGGGCGTTGGACTTCACGTTCGCCCTCACCAACGCCACCGGCGAGGAGGTGTCGCTCGGCAGCCCCGCCACCAACGGCCGCCCCGGCGCCGGGTACGGCGGCTTCTTCTGGCGCGCCCCGAAGGCGTCCGCGCCCCCGCGCGTGTTCACCGCCGACACCGAGGGAGAGACGGCCGGGCACGCCGCCCGCGCGGACTGGCTGGCGCTGGCCGGCGACGGCTGGACCCTGGTCTTCGCCGGGGCCACCGCGGCGACCCGGCGCGACCCGTGGTTCGTGCGCGCCGCCGACTACCCCGGCGTCGGCTCCTGCCTCGCCGCCGACGCCCGCCTGCCGATCGCGCCGGGCGACACCGTCGTACGCCGGGTGGTGACCGTCGTCGCCGACGGCAGCCCGGACCGCGACGAGGCGGCGGTGCTGGTGCGCAAGGCGGTGACGGCGTGAGCGGCGGGCCGTTGTCCGGGCACGCCCGCTCCACCCGGCCCACGGGTGACCTCGGTGACGGCACCTACCGCAACCCCGTCCTCGCCGCCGACTGGTCCGACCCCGACGTGCTGCGCGTCGGCGACGACTTCTACCTCACCGCGTCCAGCTTCGGCCGCGCCCCCGGCCTGCCGCTGCTGCACTCGCGCGACCTGGTCAACTGGACGCTGATCGGCCACGCCGTGGAACGGCTCGAACCCGCCGGGGCGTTCACCGTGCCCCGGCACGAGGGCGGGGTGTGGGCGCCCTCTCTACGGCACCACGGCGGGCGGTTCTGGATCTTCTGGGGCGACCCCGACCACGGAATCTTCCAGGTCAACGCCCGCGGGATACGCGGCCCATGGACCCGGCCCCACCTCCTCAAGCCCGGCAAGGGCTTCATCGACCCCTGCCCCCTCTGGGACGAGGAGACCGGCACGGCCCACCTCGTGCACGCCTGGGCCAAGTCGCGGTCCGGCGTGAAGAACCTGATCACGGGGCATCGGATGAGCGCCGACGGGCGTGAACTCCTCGACGGGGGGAGCGTGTTGATCGACGGCGACCGGCTCCCCGGCTGGTTCACCCTCGAAGGCCCCAAGCTCTACCGCCACGACGGCTGGTTCTGGATCCTCGCCCCGGCCGGGGGAGTGGAGACCGGCTGGCAGGGCGCCTTCCGCTCGCGCGGCTTCGACGGCCCCTACGAAGAGCGGATCGTGCTCCAGCAGGGCGGCACCGACGTGAACGGACCGCACCAGGGCGGCTGGGTGCGCACCGCGCGCGGCGAGGACTGGTTCCTGCACTTCCAGCATCGCGGCCCGTACGGGCGGGTCGTCCACCTCCAGCCGATGCGCTGGGACGGCGAAGGATGGCCCGTGCTCGGCGACGACGGCGCCCCCGTCGACGTACACCCGAAGCCGGACCTGCCGCGGCAGCCCGCCGCCGCGCCCGCCACCGACGACGACTTCCCCGGCGGCCGGTACGGGAGGCAGTGGCAGTGGGCGGCCAACCCCAGGGACGGCCTTGCCACCGCGCACTCCGGGGACGGCCTCCAACTGGCGTGCATGCGCACCGCGACAGCGGACGACCTGCGCACCCTGCCGCACGTCCTCACCCAGCGCCTTCCGCTGCGGCCGTGCACGGCGGAGGTCCGCATCGACCTGGCCGCCCCGGTGCCGGGCGCCCGCGCCGGGTTCGCGGTGCTCGGCGACGCGTACGCCTGGATCGGCCTGGAGCGGGGCGCCGACGGCAAGGCCGCCCTGGTGCACCGGTTCGCCGAGCCTGACGGCCCGGAACGCGACGCCGAGTACCCGCGCCCCGCGCCGGACGGCACGGCCCTGCTGCGCGTGGAGGTCACCGAGGGCGCCCGCTGCCGCTTCCACGCCGACACCGGCGACGGATTCCGCGCCTCGGGCCCCGTCTTCGCCGCGACGCCCTGGAACTGGGTCGGCGCGCTGTTCGGCCTGTTCGCCGCCGCGCCCGTCGGTACGGGCCGCGCAGGAACGGCCCTGTTCACGCACTTCCGCATCACCCACTGAAGAGCACGTGACAGTACTTGAGCGCTTCTGAAAACGCCTGCGAGCACCAGCGACCGACTCCTGCAGAAGAGAGCCGAAGATGACCATCAACGCACGCATACGCCCCCGCACGCAGACCCGCCCACGACCCCGCGCCGGCGCCGCGCTCGCGCTCGCCGCCGTCCTCGCCCTGGCCGCAACCGCCTGCGGCGACGACGGCAGTGGCGCGGCGGGTGACAAGGGGAGCGAGGGCTCCGGCAAGGGCGAGATCACCTTCTGGGACAACAACACCGCCGTCCGGCACGACGTCTGGCAGGAGATCATCCAGGACTTCGAGAAGGCCAACCCCGACATCGACGTCAAGTACGTCGGCGTGCCCGCGGAGAGCGTCCAGTCCAAGTACGACACCGCCATCCAGGGCGGCGGCCTGCCCGACGTCGGGGGTGTCGGCGCCGCCATGCTCGCCGGGATCGCCGCCCAGGACGCCCTGGAGCCGCTGGACAAGCGCCTCGAAGGCAGCGCGCTGAGCGGCAGACTCAACCCGGGCATGGTGGACAGCGTGCGCTCGGCGGGCGGCGGCACCCAGCTGTACACGGTGCCGACCTCCGCCAGCAACGGCGTCCTGTACTACCGCACCGACCTGTTCGCGGCGGTCGGCCTCGACGCGCCCACCACCTGGACCAGGTTCTACGCGGCGGCCGCGAAGCTCACCGACCGGGACGCCAACCGCTTCGGCTACACGATCCGCGGCGGCGAGGGCTCCATCGCGCAGGCACTCGACGCGATGTACGGACAGTCGGGCATCGGCTCGTTCTGGGACGGCGACGAGACCACCGTCAACCACCCGAAGAACGTGGCCGCGTTGAAGAAGTACGCCGCCCTCTACAAGAAGGCCACACCGTCGGCCGACCTCAACAACGACTTCACCAAGATGAACGCCCAGTGGGACAACGGGCGGATCGGGATGCTCAGCCACAACCTCGGCTCCTACGCGGACCACGTGAAGGCCCTCGGCAAGGACAAGTTCCGCGGCCTGCCCAACCCGACGACCGGCGACGGGGTCCGCGTCCAGGTCTCCAACCCCGTCGACGGCCTCGGCCTCTTCAAGTCGAGCAAGAAGAAGAAGGCCGCCTGGAAGTTCATCGAGTTCGCGGCCTCGCACGCCGCCAACAGCAAGTGGAACGAGTCGGCGGGCGCCATCCCCGCCAACATCGAGGCCGCGAAGGACCCCTGGGTGAAGAAGGCCGAGACCACCGCGCTGGCGGCGGCCGCCCTGAGCGACGGCTCCACGAAGATCGTCCAGCTGCCCTACTACCTGCCCGACTGGAACACCATCAGCAAGGCGGAGAACGAGCCGGACTTCCAGAAGGTGCTGCTCGGCAAGATGTCCGCGAAGGACTTCCTCGACGACCTCGCCGAGCAGCTCGACAAGGCGCAGGCGGAGTGGCAGCAGCGAAACCGGTGACGGCTTCGGGTCCCCGGACGAAGACCCCGCGCCACGAACGCACCGCCCACCCGGCCACAAGGAGCCCGATCATGCGCGTCCCCCTCGCACTCGCCGCGGCCTGCACGGCCCTCGCCCTCACCGCCCCGGTGGCGGCGGCGCTCCCGGCGTCCGCCCCTGACGTCCTGCCCGCGCACGACGGCTGGGCGTCCCTCGACGGCGGTACCAGGGGCGGCGCGGGCGCGGACGCCGCGCACACCTTCACCGCCACGACCTGGGCGGAGTTCAGGGCGGCGCTCTCCGCGGGCGGCGAAGGACCACGGATCATCCGGGTCGAGGGCGTGCTCGACGCCTCCGGCGGGGCGGACTGCGCCGCGTTCGCGGCCGGGGGCTACGACTTCGACGACTACCTCGCCGCCTACGACCCCGCCGTGTGGGGCAGGGACCGGCCGGTCAGCGGTACGCAGGAGGATCTGCGGGCCGCGTCGGCAGTCCGGCAGGGTGCGGCGATCCAGGCGTACATCCCCTCGGACACCACCGTCGTGGGCGTCGGCAAGCACGCCGGGATCACCGGTGGCAGTCTCCAGATCAAGGGCGCCGACAACGTCGTCCTGCGAAACCTCACCCTGGAGAGCCCGCTGGACTGCTTCCCGCAGTGGGACCCGACGGACGGCGCGCGGGGCGCCTGGAACTCCGAGTACGACAGCGCGGTGGTGTACGGCTCCACGCATGTGTGGCTCGACCACAACACGTTCACCGACGGCGCCCATCCCGACAGCACGCTCCCCTCCTACTACGGGGAGCTGTACCAGCGGCACGACGGCGAACTCGACGTCGTGCGCGGCGCCGACCTCGTCACCGTCTCCTGGAACGTCTTCGCCGACCACGACAAGACCCTCATGATCGGCAACAGCGACGGCGCGGCCGCCACCGACCGCGGCAGACTCCGCGTCACCCTGCACCACAACCTCTTCCGGGACGTCGTCGAGCGCGCCCCACGGGTCCGCTTCGGCAAGGTCGACGCCTACGACAACCACTTCGTGGCCCCGCCGCAGGGCTACCAGTACTCCTTCGGCATCGGCCAGGAGTCACAACTCGTGGCCCAGCACAACGCCTTCACACTGCCCCGCCCGGTCGGCGCGGCGAAGATCCTGAAGAAGTGGAAGGAGGCTCCCGTCACGGCCGGCCACAACGAGGTGAACGGCAGGCGCGTCGACCTGATCGCCGTCCACAACGTGGAGTTCCCCGAGGACAGGCTCCGGTCCGGCGCGGGCTGGACCCCGTACCTGCGCCCGCACGTCGACCCGGCGCGCCGGGTGCCGTACGTGGTGGGCCACCGTGCGGGGGCGGGCAGGCTCGGCTGATCAGGGCCGGAGGGCAGGGCTCGGGTCGGCCGGGTACCTGCCGACGGTGGCGTACCGACGCGTCTGACGGGGAGGCGCGGAAATTTCCCGGAATCCCGGCAACCTTTCTCGTGCCCCGCGGTGACCCCTTGGCAGACAGACCAGCAGACCGACAGACCGCCGAGGAGCCGCCCATGTCGCGTCATCCGCCACGTCTCTCCCCTCGCCCGGCAGCCCTGGCCGCCGCCCTCGCGACCGCTCTGGTCCTCGCCTTCGGCCTCACCGCGCCCGCGTCCGCCCGCCCGGCCACCGCTCCCGCGCCCCCACCCGTCCTGCACGCCGAGGGCGACCGCCTCGTCGGCGCGGACGGCGCCGCCCACCGCCTCCTCGGCGTCAACCGCTCCGGCGCCGAGTTCGCCTGCGTCCAGGGGCGGGGCATCTTCGACGGCCCTGTCGACGACGCCGCCGTCCAGGCCATCGCGGACTGGCGGGCCAACACCGTACGCATCCCGCTCAACGAGGAGTGCTGGCTCGGCACGGGCAACATCGACCCGCGCTACGGCGGCGCGAACTACCGGGCCGCCGTCGACGGGTTCGTCCAGCGCGTGCGGGCCCACGGCATGACACCGATCGTCGAACTGCACTGGACGCAGGGGCGGTACACCGGCAACTCCGCGGGCTGCCACGACGTCCACGCGAGCTGCCAGAAACCGATGCCGAACGCCGCGTACACCCCCGCGTTCTGGACCTCGGTCGCGCACACCTACAAGAACGACCCCGAAGTCGTCCTCGACCTCTTCAACGAGCCCTATCCGGACCGCGCGACCCCCACCACCGCCGAGGCTTGGACCTGCTGGCGCGACGGCGGGGACTGCCCCGGCATCGGGTACGAGGTCGCCGGGATGCAGGACCTGCTCGACGCGGTGCGCGCGACCGGCGCGAAGAACCTCGTCCTCGCGGCGGGCATCGCGTACGCCAACGACCTGAGCGGCTGGTCCGCGCACGCGCCGCACGACCCGGCGGGCAATCTCGCCGCGGCCTGGCACGTGTACAACTTCAACAGCTGTGTCGACGAGTCATGTTGGGCCCGCACCCTCGCGCCCGTCGCCGCCGAGGTCCCGCTCGTCGCGGGCGAGATCGGCGAGAACACCTGCGGCCACGGGTTCATCGACCGCGTCATGAAGTGGTTCGACGACCGCGGACTCTCCTACCTCGGCTGGACCTGGAACACCTGGGACTGCTCATCGGGCCCCGCCCTGATCAGCTCGTACGACGGCACCCCCACCCCCTTCGGCGCGGGGCTGCGCGACCATCTGCGCGCCCTCCACACCTGATCCACCCCCCGACCAGAGAGGCACCGGACACCCCATGAGCCGCACCCAGCACAGATCACGCACCCTGACGCTCGCCCTCACCACGCTGCTCGCCGTCAGCGGCGGCACCGCACTCGCGCTGGACACGGGGGCGGCCGGCCCACGGGCCGCTGCCGCCCGGGTCGACAACCCGTACGCGGGAGCCAAGGCGTACGTGAACCCCGAGTGGTCGGCGAAGGCCGCGGCCGAACGGGGCGGGGCCGCCGTCGCGAACCAGCCCACCGGCGTCTGGCTCGACCGGATCGCCGCCATCGAGGGCGTCGGCAACGGCATGGGCTTACGCGACCACCTCGACGCCGCCCTCCAACAGGGCGCGGGTGTCATCCAGTTGGTCATCTACAACCTGCCGGGCCGCGACTGCGCCGCGCTCGCCTCCAACGGCGAACTCGGCCCGACGGAGATCGACCGCTACAAGAAGGAGTACATCGACCCGATCGCGAAGATCCTCGGTGACGCCAAGTACGCGAGTCTCCGCATCGTCACCACCGTCGAGATCGACTCGCTGCCCAACCTCGTCACCAACACCTCGGGCCGGCCGACCGCGACCCCCGAGTGCGACGTGATGAAGGCCAACGGCAACTACATCAACGGCGTCGGATATGCCCTCAAGCAGCTGGGCGCCGTCCCGAACGTCTACAACTACGTGGACGCGGGCCACCACGGCTGGATCGGCTGGGACGACAACTTCGCCGCATCCGCGCAGGTCTTCCGCCAGGCGGCGACCGCCGAGGGCAGCACGGTCGACAACGTGCACGGCTTCATCACCAACACCGCCAACTACAGCGCCCTGAAGGAGGAGAACTTCGCCATCGGTGACACGGTCGGGGGCCGGTCGGTCCGTGAGTCCAAGTGGGTCGACTGGAACCGCTACACCGACGAGCTCTCCTTCGCCAAGGCCTTCCGCGATCAGCTGGTATCCACCGGCTTCCGCTCCGACATCGGCATGTTGATCGACACCTCCCGCAACGGCTGGGGCGGCACCGCACGCCCCACCCGGCCCGGCCCCACGACCGACGTGAACTCCTATGTCGAAGGCGGCCGTTACGACCGGCGCATCCACGTCGGCAACTGGTGCAACCAGTCGGGTGCGGGCCTCGGGGAACGCCCGAAGGCCGCCCCGGAACCCGGCATCGACGCCTACGTGTGGATGAAGCCGCCGGGTGAGTCCGACGGCTCCAGCAAGGAGATCCCGAACAACGAGGGCAAGGGCTTCGACCGGATGTGCGATCCGGCGTACGGAGGGAACGCGCGCAACAACTACAACAAGTCGGGGGCACTGCCCGGCGCGCCGCTCTCCGGACAGTGGTTCTCGGCGCAGTTCCAGGAGCTCCTGAAGAACGCGCACCCCGCGGTGTAACCGTGTGGCGGAGCGTCCCCCGCCTGCCCGACGCCGGGTCGCAGCGCGTCGACCCGGCGTACGGGCGGCCCGGGGGCGCTCCTCACTTCTGCCGGAGAGGACGAGAGCACGGCATGAGGTCCACCGAGAGGACGCCCCCGGCGCCGGCCGCCGGCGACGCCGCCGCCGCCGAGTTCCATGCCTTCTTCGAGCGGCACTACGCCGAACTCGCGCGCCTCGCACACCTGTTGACCGGCGAGGCGGACGGCGCCGACGATCTGGCGGCCGACGCGCTCCTCGCCCTCTGGCACCGCTGGGAGCGGGTGCGCGCCGCCGACCATCCGGCCGCGTACGCCAGGGGAGTCGTCGCGAACATGGCGCGCAGCCGCATCCGCAGCGCCGTGCGCGAAAGGCGCCGCATCACCCTCTTCTGGTCGGGCCGCGACGAGGACGTCGCGGACCCCGACATACCGGCGGTCGTCGACGTGCGGGAAGCGCTGCGCGCGCTGCCCTTCCGCAAGCGGGCCTGCGTGGTCCTGCGGCACGCCTTCGACCTCTCGGAGAAGGACACCGCGCTCACGCTCGGGGTCTCGGTGGGTACGGTGAAGAGCCAGACGTCGAAGGGAGTGGCTGAGCTGCAACGACGCCTCGGCCCGCGCCCCGCCGTCGAACGGGTGCGGGCGGTCACGGCGGACACGGGGGGAAGCACATGAGGGACGACGACAGCGAGGTGCGCCGGAAGCTGCGCCGCGCCGCCCAGGCCCACCGGCCCGACCGGGAGCGCATGCGGGCCCGCATCGAGCGCGGCATGGCGGCGGGGGAGCGGCCCGAGCGGCGAGCCGGGGCCAGGCGGGAGACAGGTGCGTCCTGGTTCCGCGTGATGGGCGCGACGGCCGCCGTGGCCGGGGTCTTCGCGGTGGTGGGGTACGGGGTGGCGACCGCGCTGCGGGACGGGGAACCGGCGCCGCGCTCGGTGGCGACGAGCACCACGCCCCGGCCCACGGCGCCGCTGCCGGACCCCACCGGCGCGGGACCGCCCCCGGCCGGACGCGCGAGCGGCACACCGCGGACGCCACCGCACACGAAGGGCCCGGAGGGCTCCGGGTCCGCGCCTTCGGACGTCCCCGCCGCCCGCCTCCTGCGGGCCGACGGCTCGATCGACCCGGGCTCCAGTACGTACTGGTCGCAGAGCGACGTCACCGTCAGGGCGAAGAAGCCGCTGACCTCGCTCAGCGTGGAAGTGCGCGTCGCCGGGAGCGGCGGCGTGGCCGACACCGGGAACTGGCGCTCGCTGCCCGCTGAGGACTTCGAGGTCGCGGTGGCGGAACGGGACGGCTTCCTGGTCTACCGCTGGACGCTGCGGCCCGGGCGGACCGTGCCGGTGGGCGAGTACGTCTTCGCGGGGCAGTACAACCACCCGGCGGGCACGCGCGACGCGGGTGACGACACGTACGCGGTCCATGCGGCCACGTCGGACGAGCGGACGTCCTGGCGCGGCGACTTCGCCTGAGAGCTCGTTCGGCATCACGAACCCAACTCCGTTTTCTGCTCGATGCGTTGACGCCGCACCGCGCGCTGCCTAAGTTGCGTTCGTAATCCTGATCAGTGTCCGAAATGCCGAACACGACGGAGACGGGTGGAGACGGATGGTGGACATGGCGCGCAGACGGCGCAGGCTCGGGCTCACCCTGGGGGCGCTTGGCTCCCTGCTCGCGGGGACGCTCGCCGCGAGCCCCGGCTCGACGGCGGGGCCCGTGGCGGCGGACGCCCCCGTCGACTACACGGTCGACGTCGACACCGCCCGCACCGGCGCGAAGATCGACGACTCGATGTACGGCGTCTTCTACGAGGACATCAACCGCGCGGCCGACGGCGGGCTCTACGCGGAACTCGTGCAGAACAGGTCCTTCGAGTACAGCGCCGACGACAACGCGTCCGCTACGCCGCTGACGTCGTGGCAGACCACGGGTGCCGCGCGCGTCCTCGGCGACGACGGCCGCCTGAACGCGACGAACCGCAACTACCTCTCCCTGGGCGGCGGTGCGTCCGTCACCAACTCCGGATACAACAAGGGCATCGCCGTCTCCGAGGGCGAACGGTACGACTTCTCGCTCTGGGCCCGCGCCGACGGGACACGGAGTGCGCCGCTCACCGTCGGCATCCGGGACGCCGGTGGCGAACTGGCCCGGGCCCGGCGCGTCACCGTACGCGGCGGCTGGGCCAAGTACGAGGCGGCCTTCACCGCCACCCGCACCTCCACCACCGGCAGGCTCACCGTCACCACCGGAGCCCCCGTCGCGCTCGACATGATCTCCCTCTTTCCCCGGGACACCTTCAAGGGCCGCGAGAACGGCCTGCGCAAGGACCTCGCCCAGAAGATCGCCGACCTGAACCCCGGCTTCCTGCGCTTCCCCGGCGGCTGCCTGGTCAACACGGGCAGCCACGAGGCGTACGACGAGAAGTCCGGCTGGCAGCGCAAGCGCTCCTACCAGTGGAAGGACACCATCGGCCCGGTCGAGCGGCGTGCCACCAACGCAAACTTCTGGGGCTACAACCAGAGCTACGGTCTCGGCTACTACGAGTACTTCCGGTTCGCCGAGGACGTCGGCGCCATGCCGCTGCCCGTCGTGCCCGCCCTGGTCACCGGCTGCGGCCAGAACAAGGCCACCGACGACCCGGCCCTCCTGAAGCGGCACATCCAGGACACGCTCGACCTCATCGAGTTCGCCAATGGCCCCGCGACCTCCGAATGGGGCAAGAAGCGCGCGGCCATGGGGCACCCCCGCCCCTTCCGCCTCACCCACCTCGAAGTCGGCAACGAGGAGAACCTCCCCGACGCGTTCTTCGCCCGCTTCAAGCAGTTCCGCGCCGCCATCGAGGCCAGGCACCCGGAGATCACGGTCATCTCCAACTCCGGCCCCGACGACAGCGGTCCGACGTTCGACAAGGCCTGGCAGCTCAACCGCGACGCGAAGGTCGCCATGGTCGACGAGCACTATTACAACAGCCCGCGGTGGTTCCTTGAGAACAACGACCGCTACGACTCCTACGACCGCAACGGCCCGAAGGTCTTCCTCGGCGAGTACGCCTCGCAGGGCAACACCTTCGGTAACGCCCTCTCCGAAGCCGCGTACATGACCGGCCTGGAGCGCAACGCCGACGTCGTGAAGCTCGCCTCGTACGCGCCGCTGCTCGCCAACGAGGACTACGTGCAGTGGAAGCCGAACATGATCTGGTTCGACAACGCCCGGTCCTGGGGCTCCGCCAACTACGAGACGCAGAAGCTCTTCATGCGCAACACCGGCGACGAGGTCGTACCGTCCAGGGCCTCCGGGGCCCCGGCCGAGCCCTTCCGGCAGGTCGTCACGCGGGACAAGGCCACCGGTGACCTCATCGTGAAGGTGGTCAACGCCCAGGATCAAGAGGCCCGTACGCGGGTCGGGCTCGGTTCGGGAGTGAAGGTCGCGGCCACGGCGCGGGTGACCACCCTGGCCGCCGATCCCGCCGTCGAGAACACGAAGGACAAGACACCGGTGAAGCCCGTCGACTCGGTCTTCTCCGGGGTCGACGACTCCTTCTCGTACACCTTCCCCGCGCACTCCGTGACGTTCTTGCGGATCAGGACCGGCTGACCGGCAACTCCGGTGCGCCGGGCGGCGACCGGAGCGTGCAGAGGTCCCGCTACGAAGGAGAACGCCGTGATCAACACCCGCGTCCACGCCCGCCGCACCGCGACCCTGTCCGCCGCGGCGGTCGCCGCCCTCGCACTGGGCGCGGCCGTGCCGCACCCCGCCACCGCGGCACACGCCCCGGCCGCCGACACCGCCCCCGTCGGCTTCGGCGCAGGCACCACGGGCGGCGGCGCTGCAGCTCCGGTCACCGTCACCACGCTCGCCGCCCTCAAGTCCGCCGTCAGCGGCGACGCGGCCAAGGTGGTCCGCGTCGACGGACTGCTCAAGCTGAGCGGCCAGGTCGACGTCGGCTCCAACACCACGGTCATCGGCGCCGGTTCCGCCTCCGGGCTCACCGGCGGCGGACTGCGCATCAAGGAGGCCGCCAACGTCGTCGTACGCAACCTGAACATCAGCAAGCCGCTCGCACCCTCCGACGGCATCACGGTCCAGAAGTCCACGAAGGTGTGGATCGACCACAACTCGTTGTCCGCCGACCGCGACCACGACAAGGACTACTACGACGGGCTCCTCGACATCACCCACGGCTCGGACGACGTCACGGTGTCGTGGAACACCTTCAAGGACCACTTCAAGGGCTCCCTCGTCGGCCACAGCGACAGCAACGGCTCCGAGGACAAGGGCCACCTGAAAGTCACGTACCACCACAACCACTTCAGCAACGTCCACTCACGCCTCCCCAGCCTCCGCTTCGGCACCGGACACTTCTACGACAACTACGTCCAGGGCGCCGACACCGCCGCGCACTCCCGCATGGGCGCGCAGCTGCTCGTCGAGAACAACGTCTTCCGCTCCACGAAGGTCGCCGTGACGACCAGCCGCAGCAGTGACGTCGACGGCTACGCGGTCCTGCGCGGCAACGACCTCGGGGGCGCCGCCACCGAGATCTCCCAGCAGGGCTCCTTCACCACCCCGCCGTACGCCTACACGGCCGAGCCCGCCTCGGCCGTCGTCGACTCGGTGACGCGGGGAGCGGGAGCCGGGAGGCTCTGACCCCCACGAAAGGCAGCACACATGAACGCCGGCAACCACCGCCCCAGCCGCAGAACGCTGCTGAAGGGCTCCCTCGCCGCGGGCGCCGCCACGGCGGGCCTAGTCACCGCGGCCCAGGGCAGCGCCCACGCCGCCGCGCCCGCCCGCTACCCCAACCCCCTCGTGCCCCACCGCGCCGACCCGCACATCCACCGCCACACCGACGGCCACTACTACTTCACGGCCACCGCCCCCGAGTACGACCGGATCATCCTGCGCCGCTCCCGCACCCTGCGGGGCATCGCCACGGCCCAGGAGGCGGCGATCTGGCGGCGGCACACCGGCGGCGACATGGCCGCGCACATCTGGGCGCCGGAGATCCACCACATCGACGGCAAGTGGTACGTCTACTTCGCCTCGGCGCCCGCCGACGACGTGTGGAAGATCCGCATATGGGTTCTGGAGAACGCGCACCGCGACCCGTTCAAGGGCACCTGGACGGAGAAGGGTCAGATCACCACGGCCTGGGACACGTTCTCGCTCGACGCCACCACCTTCACGTACCGGGGATCGCGCTATCTCGCCTGGGCGCAGAAGGACCCCGCCGAGAACCACAACAGCGCCGTCTTCCTGTCCCGGATGGCCAACCCCTGGACGCTGACGGGGCCGCAGGTCCGGCTGACCACTCCCGAGTACGACTGGGAGTGCGTCGGCTTCAAGGTGAACGAGGGGCCCTCGTTCCTCCAGCGCAACGGGCGCGTCTTCATGACGTACTCGGCGAGCGCCACCGACGCCAACTACTGCATGGGCCTGCTGACCGCCACCGCGGGCAGCGACCTCCTCGACCCCGCGTCCTGGAGGAAGTCTCCGCACCCCGTCTTCACCAGCAACGACACCACCAAGCAGTACGGGCCGGGGCACAACTCCTTCACCGTCGCCGAGGACGGCCGCACCGACGTCCTCGTCTACCACGCCCGCCCGTACAGGGACATCGTCGGCGACCCGCTGAACGACCCGAACCGCCACACGCGCATCCAGCGCCTCGGCTGGAAGCCGGACGGCACCCCGGACTTCGGCGTCCCGGTGGCCGACGGCTCCTGAGGAACGGCCGCGGCCCGGACACCTGAGGGAAGGG
>NZ_JBHVYE010000039.1:0-57605 GCF_042881135.1 Streptomyces sp. NPDC058284 | reverse complement strand
GCGACCTAGACAGGAATACAACCTATCGACGCCGGGCCCCGGGGACGCGTGTCCCCGGGGCCCGGCGTTTCAGGGGTGCGTGACCGCCACACCCGCGCGCTACTGGCTCAGCCCACGTAGTACGTCGGGTTCGGAAGCTTGTACGTCTTGTCGGCGTACCCGCCCGCGAGGTCGGACGTCTGGTCGCCGAAGCTGGCGACGATGTTGTAGCCGGTCGACTCGATGTGCTTGCGAGTGCCTTCCTTGAACTGGACGGTGGTGCACTTCCAGGCGTCGGCCGTCGCGCAGTTCTTGAGGTACGCGGGCGGGTTCGCCTTGTCCTTGGTGAAGACGTGCGTACGGTCGAGCGCCGTGTCGTAGCCCGCCCTGGCGAGGTTGGTGACAGCGCCCTCGCGCAGCGGCTCGGCGAGGCCGGTGAGGAAGAAGACCTCGACGCCCTTGCGCTTGGCGTACTCCACCAGCTCCGGCATGCCGAAGACGGCGGGGCGCTTGGCCTCCTTGACGTAGGCGTTCCAACTGGCGTCGTTGTACGTGAAGTTGGTCGACTTCTCGTAGTCGAAGCTGAGCAGAGCGGTGTCGTCGACGTCGAGGACGATCGCAGGCTTCCTGCCGTGCCGGGCGTGGTGCGCGGCCTTCTTGATGTCCTTCTTCGCCCTGACCTGGATGCGGGCCAGGTCCTTGGCGTACGGGCTGTCGGGTGAGGACTTCCACACGCCGTCGGCGTCCTTGGCGGCGCCGTAGTAGGCGTCGATCTCGCCGACGAGGAGGCCGATGTTGTGGGGCTCCTTCGTGGGGCGCGCCTCGGCCTGATCCGCGCTGGCGGCGCCGGTGGCGTAGAGGGCGGCTCCGGCGACGGTGCAGGCGGTGGCCAGGCCGGCCACGCGTAGGGACTTGCGCATGTGTTGCGTCTCCGCATCAGGGTTCGGGCAGGTCAAGGACTGTCTACGCGCATCAACCCGGGCGTGGGGAGGGGGCGGGATGACCCTTTACCTGATCCATACCTGAGCGGGCGGACAGGACACAGGCTCTAAGGCGGCTGTCTCGGTACCTCTCCCTGTAGACAGGCCGCGCGCCGTGAACTCATCGCAGCCCCCGTAGGGAAAGCGGCCGATACCGCCGCGGGGGCCTTAGGCGCCACCATCACCAGGCATGACATCGACGATCGGGCGGGTCCTCCGGGACCGGAACGCCGGGCTGTATCTGGGGGCCGTGGTCGTCTCCGGCTTCGGGACCTCCGCGCTGTGGCTGGCGTCGGGGATCTGGGTGAAGGAGCTGACCGGGTCCGACGGCCTCGCCGCGCTCTGCCAGTTCGCCCTGTGGGCGCCCACCCTCGTCGGCCCCCTGCTCGGCACGCTCGCCGACCGCACGCGCCGCAGACCGCTCCTCGTGGCCGCCAACCTCGCGCTCGGCGCGCTGCTCCTGTCCCTGTTCGCCGTCGACACGGCGGGCCGGCTGTGGATCCTCTTCGCCGTCCTCGTGCTGTACGGGGCGTGCGGCGTCGTCACGGACGCGGCGGAGGCCGCCCTGGTCGCGGCGGCCGTCGACAAGGAACTGCTCGGCGACTTCAACGGCCTGCGGATGTCCGCGAACGAGGGCATGAAGCTGGTGGCCCCGCTCGCCGGCGCGGGCCTGTTCGCCGCCTACGGAGGCGCCCGGGTGGCGCTCCTTGACGCGGTGACGTTCGTGCTCGCGGCGGGGATGTTCGCGCTGCTGCGGGTGTGGGAGAGCGCGCCGGTGCCCGACCGCGCGTCGCTGCGGGCACGGACCGCGGAAGGCACGCGCCATCTGTGGGGCCACGAGCGGCTGCGGCCCCTCGTGATGGCGGGCGGCCTGACCATGCTGAGCTCGGGGATCAGCGGCGCGACGGTCTTCGCGATCGTCGAGGGGCTCGGCCGCCCGCCCTCGTACACGGGCGTGCTGTACGTCGCGCAGGGTGCCGGGTCCGTGGCGGTGGGTGTGGCGTCGGGGGCGCTGATGCGGCGCTTCGGAGCGCGCCGTTTCGCCGGCGCGGGCGTCGCGCTGACCGCCGCGTCCCTGCTGCTCAGCGCAGTGCCGTACGACGCCGCCGCCCTCCTGGGCAGCCTCACGAACGGCATCGGCCTGCCCTGCGTACTGATCGCCGGTCTGACCGCGGTTCAGCGCGAGACGCCGGACGCGCTCGTCGGCCGGGTGGCGGCGACGGCCGGCACCCTGATGTTCACCCCGACGGCGATCGGCATCGCGGCGGGCGCGGCCCTCGTGGAGAGCGTCGACTACCGCGTGCTGCTGACGGTGCTCGCGGGGGCACGGCTGCTGATCGCCGCGCCCCTGCTGAGGCGGCCCCGCAAGCGGGCTGCTTCACGTTCGCCCAGCGCTTGACGGTGGCGACGGCCTTCGCCTGCTCGGCCGCGGGGAGCCCGGCGGTCGAGGCGCCGTGCGTGGTCGTGGTCCCGCGGACCGTATCGGCGATCACTCCGTGCGCGACAGGGCCTCCTTGACGAGCGCGAGGTCGCCGTCCGACGCCAGGCCCGCGTGGTAGAGCCGCAGTTCGGTGGCGCCGAGCTCCGCGGCCCGCGCGGCGTCGGCGGCGAGCGTGCCGGGGCTGCCGCCCATGCCGCTCACCACGGTGAGGTTGGCGGCCAGGACCGTGCCGTCCCCGGCCCGCGCGGCGAACGGCGTCAGCAGGCCCGGGCCGCCCGTGCAGGGCACCACCACCCCATCGGCCACGGTGAGGATGTGCGCCGGGTCGGTGCCCGCGTCGGCGCCGCAGTGGTACGTCACCGGGTCGGCGTGGAGCAGGGCCTGGAAACCGGTCCGGCCCGCCGTGACCGCCGCCGTGCGGACCGCGCCCACGGCGGCCTCCTGGAGGGTACGGGCGGTTTCCTCGCGCCACGCGCGCGTGGCCGCCGCCCTGTCCACGCCGATCAGCTTCTCGACGACCGGCCAGCCGCCGCCCTCGCCTTCCTCCTCCCCCGGGCTACCGGCGCCGCGCCACAGGGGTTCCAGGGCGCGGCGGACAGCGGCCGCCAGCTCCTCGGGGTCGTGGCCCTGCCCGGCGTACCCATCACGGCAGGAGGAGCAGAAGCAGAGCGACATCAGGTACTGCCCGGCCTCGCCGAGGGGGACGCCCGCGGTCTTGTCGTGGGCGTGCAGGTGCGCGAGGCCGTACCAGCCGCAGGACTCCAGTTCGGTGCCGGACGTGCCGGGGCGCACGGCGGCTTCGGCGGCCAGATCGACCAGGTACGCGCGCGTGGCGGCTTGCGCGATGCAGGGCGCCCAGGGGTAGCGGTCCCCGTAGGCGTTCACCACGGAGGTCGCCGGATGCTCCTCCCCCATCCGGGAGTTGTGGGCGAGGACGACCCAGCTGTGTACGTCGATCCCGGCGTCGGTGAGCGCCCGCGCCGCCTCTCCGTAGGCGTCGCCCGGCGCCCACTTTCCGGCGGCGTACGGGCGCGGTTCGCGGCCCTGCCACCGATCGCCCGGCGGGTAGAGGACGGCGGCGTGCGCGGCGGTGACGACGCGGTGGCGCGGGTGGCGCGGGGTCAGGGCGCGGGTGGAGTGGTAGGCGGAGGCGAGGGTCACCTGCCGGATGCCGAGGGCGGTCAGGCGGGCGGGGGCGTCGGGGTCGCCGACGACGTCCCAGGGGTAGAGGAACGCGGCGGCCTTCACGCGCCCGCTCCCGGGTGCGCGCCGCCGATCAGTTCCCGGCCGCGCCCGACGAGTTCGGCCAGCCGCTTCACGTGGTCGTCGGCGGGCTCGTGCAGCGGCGGTCGCACGGGGCCGACGTCCAGACCGCCGAGCCGCACGCCCGCCTTGACGAGGGAGACCGCGTACCCCCGGCCGAGGGCGCGCAGTTCCACGAAGGGCCGGTAGAAGCCGTCGACGAGGCGGTTCACGGTGGCGTCGCCCTCCGGCGTACCGGCGTTGAACGCGCGGTGGAAGGCGAGGGCGATGTCGGGGGCGAAGCAGAAGACCGCCGAGGAGTAGAGGCTCACCCCGATGCCGCGGTAGGCGAGCCCGGTCAGTTCCGCGGTCGGCAGGCCGTTGAAGTACAGGAAGTCGCCCGGCACTTCGCTGCGCACGGCGCTGACGGTGCGCTGCATCAGGTCCATGTCGCCGAGGCCGTCCTTGAAGCCGATGACGCCTTCCGTGCGGGCCAGTTCGACGACCGTCTCCGGGGTGAGGACGGCGTTGTCGCGCTGGTAGACGATGACGTCCAGGGAGGTGGCTGCGGCCAGCTCGGTGTAGTGCCGCAGCAGCCCCTCCTGCCCGGCGACGACCAGGTAGGGCGGCATGGCGAGCAGGCCGTCGGCACCGGCCTGCTCGGCGAGGCGCGCGTACCGCACGGCGAGCGCGGTGCCGTACCCGGCGCCCGCGACCACCGGGACGCGCCCCGCCGTCTCCTCGACGGCCGCGGCGACGCACTCCTGGAACTCCTCGGGGGTCAGGGCGTGGAACTCACCCGTGCCGCAGCAGGCGAAGACGGCCGCCGCGCCCGCCTCGACGCCGGCGCGCACATGGGTGCGGAAGGTGTCCAGGTCGACAGCGCCGTCCGGACCGAACGCGGTGACCGGGAAGAACAGCGGCCCGCTGGGGACGCGGAGTCGGGAAGCGAGGGGGGCTGAGGTCACGGGCTCTCCCTGGGCGCGCACGCCAAGACGTGCATGTTTATGATTCATGTCCATATCCCTGAACATGGTCACGCTAAGGCGCCCGCTCGCGCGGGGTCAAGCGCGCGAACTGCCCAGTCACGACCGGAGTTGGCACCTCCGGAGCCGCGCCCGACACCTCGGCCGGAGTCTTGACGCGGCATGACGGAGATCCTTAGCGTGTCCATGGATGTGAATTCTGTACGTGGATGCATACGCGATTGCTTACGGCCGCACGAGGAGACCCCGTCATGCCCGCTCCCCGCACCGTCCTGCTCACCGGCGCCGCAGGCGGCATCGGCACCCTGATGCGCGCTCTCCTGCCCGCGTACGGCTACGACCTGCGCCCGCTCGACGTACGCCCCATGGACGACGAGCCGGACGCAGGCACGGCCGACCTCACCGACCGGGCGGCGCTGCGCGAGGCCGTGCGCGGGGTGGACGCGATCCTCCATCTCGCGGGCATCTCCCTGGAGTCCACCTTCGACAAGATCCTCAAGGCCAACATCGAGGGGACGTACAACCTCTACGAGGCGGCCCGCGAGGAGGGCGTGCGGCGGATCGTCTTCGCCTCCTCCAACCACGTGATCGGCTTCACCCCGCGCCCGCGGGGCGGAGAACCGCTGATCCCGGCCGACACCCCGCGCCGCCCCGACACCTTCTACGGCCTGTCGAAGTCCTTCGGCGAGGACCTCGCCCAGCTCTACTTCGACAAGCACGGCATCGAGACCGTCTCGGTCCGCATCGGGTCCTGCTTCCCCGAGCCGTCGAGCGTGCGGATGCTGTCGGTCTGGATGAGCCCCGAGGACGGCGCGCGGCTCTTCCACGCGGCGCTCACCGCCGAGGACGTGGGGCACACCGTGGTGTACGGCTCGTCCGCCAACACCCGGCTCTGGTGGGACCTCGGCTCCGCGCGGGCGCTGGGCTACGAACCGCGCGACGATTCCGAGCGGTTCGCGCGGCAGCTGATCGCCGAGCAGGGCGACCTCGACCCGGCGAATCCGGACCACGCGCACGTGGGCGGCCACTTCTGCACGAACCCGCCGGTGTGGCCGTACTGAACCGTTCGGGCACCGAACGGGCGGCCCAACCCGCGCAAACGGGCAC
Source organism: Streptomyces sp. NPDC058284 (assembly GCF_042881135.1). Taxonomy (NCBI): domain Bacteria; kingdom Bacillati; phylum Actinomycetota; class Actinomycetes; order Kitasatosporales; family Streptomycetaceae; genus Streptomyces; species Streptomyces sp. NPDC058284. Next base: position 51,870 of record NZ_JBHVYE010000039.1, on the reverse strand, counting down.
GCGTCAGGACCGCCGCACAGGCCGTCGCCCCGCCGAGCGGGCACAAGCGGGCAGCATCGCGCCCGCTGCGAGCCTGGTCACGCCCCGGCCCGCGCTGTAGAACTTCCCCCACAGGGCCCGAACGGGCACCGACCGCACCCAGGGGGAAGAAGGTGGCGCCGATGACCGCGGAGGAACGTCAGCGGCGGATCGTCAACGCGGCCCGCCACTCCGGCTCCGTCGACGTGACGGCGCTCGCCGGGGAGCTCGGTGTCGCGAAGGAGACCGTCCGCCGCGACCTGCGGGCCCTGGAGGACCACGGCCTGGTCCGCCGCACCCACGGCGGCGCCTACCCCGTGGAGAGCGCGGGCTTCGAGACCACTCTCGCCTTCCGCACGACCATGCACGTCCCGGAGAAGCGGCGCATCGCGGCGGCCGCGACGGAGCTGCTCGGCGACGCCGAGACGGTCTTCGTCGACGAGGGCTTCACCCCGCAGCTGATCGCCGAGGCCCTGCCCGGGGCCGCGGCGGGCAGGCCGCTGACGGTGGTCACCGCCTCGCTCGCCACCGCGGGCACCCTCGCCGAGGCCGAGAACATCACCGTCCTGCTGCTCGGCGGCCGGGTGCGCCCCGGGACACTCGCCACCGTCGACCACTGGACGACCCGCATGCTGGCCGGTTTCGTCATCGACCTGGCGTACATCGGCGCCAACGGCATCTCCCGCGAACACGGCCTGACGACGCCCGACCCGGCGGTCAGCGAGGTGAAGGCGCAGGCCATCAGGGCGTCGCGGCGGACCGTGTTCCTGGGTGTGCACACCAAGTTCGGGGCGACGAGCTTCTGCCGGTTCGCGGGGGTCGGCGACCTGGACACGATCGTCACGAGCAGCCGCCTGCCCGCGTCCGAGGCGCACCGCTACTCGCTCCTGGGCCCGCAGGTCATCCGCACCTGACGACCTGTCCCCTCCCCCCGCCCCCTCCCGCCTCTCCTCTCCGCACCCCCCCCCCACGGGCCCCCGCACGCCCCGACGCGCCCCTCATCACCCGTTATGCCCCTCTATGTTCAGGAGCGATTCATGCGAACCCCGAGCCGACGGAGGCCGCGCACGCTCGTCGCGGCCACCGCAGGGGCGCTGCTCGCCCCGCTGCTCGCCGGCTGCTGGGCCGGTGCCGGCGGGTCCGGTTCAGGCGGCGACTCCATCAACATCCTCATGGTGAACAACCCGCAGATGGTGGAGTTGCAGAAGCTCACCGCCGCCCACTTCACCAAGGAGACGGGCATCAAGGTGAACTTCACCGTCCTGCCGGAGAACGACGTCCGCGACAAGATCAGCCAGGATTTCGCCAACCAGGCCGGCCAGTACGACGTCGCGACGCTCAGCAACTACGAGATACCGATCTACGCCAGGAACGGCTGGCTGCACGAGGTCGGTTCGTACGCGCGAAAGGATCGGGCGTACGACGAGAAGGACATCCTCGCGCCCATGCGCCAGTCCCTCACCGGCAGTGACGGCAAGCTCTACGGGCAGCCCTTCTACGGGGAGTCGTCCTTCCTGATGTACCGCAAGGACGTCTTCGAGAAGGCCGGTCTGACCATGCCCGAGCACCCCACCTGGCGGCAGGTGGCGGAACTCGCCGCCCGTGTGGACGGTGAGGAGCCGGGGATGAAGGGCATCTGCCTGCGCGGACTGCCCGGCTGGGGCGAGGTGATGGCGCCCCTGACGACCGTGGTCAACACCTTCGGAGGCACGTGGTTCGACAAGGACTGGAAGGCCCGACTGGACTCCCCCGAGTTCGAGAAGGCGACCCGCTTCTACGTGGACCTCGTCCGCGAGCACGGCGAGTCCGGCGCCGCGCAGTCCGGCTACGCCGAGTGCCTCAACAACCTCACCCAGGGCAAGACCGCCATGTGGTACGACGCGACGGCCGCCGCGGGCTCGCTTGAGTCCGCCAAGTCCCCCGTGCAGGGAAAGATCGGCTACGTGCCCGCACCGGTGGCGCGGACCAAGAGCTCAGGATGGCTCTACACCTGGGCCTGGGGCATGCAGAAGGCCTCGCACAACCCCGACAAGGCCTGGAAGTTCATCTCCTGGGCGTCCGGCAAGGAGTACGAGAAGCTCGTCGGCGAGAAGATCGGCTGGTCCAACGTGCCCGCGGGCAAACGCGCCTCGACCTACGCGAACCCCGCCTACCGCGAGGAAGCCGCCGCCTTCCAGGACGTCACCCGCGCCGCCATCGAGGGCGCGAGGCCCCGCGACCCGGGCGTGCAGCCCCGCCCGGCCCCCGGCATCCAGTTCGTCGGCATCCCCGAGTTCACCGACCTCGGCACCAAGGTCTCCCAGGAGATCAGCGCGGCCATCGCCGGACGCGTATCCGTCGAATCGGCCCTGAAGAACTCGCAGGAGCTCGCCGAGAAGATCTCCGAGGAGTACGAGGGACGATGACCACCACCGCGAGCACCACCACCGTCGGCCACGCGCGCGTGCCCGGCGCGAGGACCATGAAGACACCGGGGCCACCGGGACGGCTGCGCGCCTGGGCCACCAGGGCGCCCCTGCTGCCCGCCCTCGTCTTCATGATCGCCGTGACCCAACTGCCGTTCGTAGCGACCCTGGTGATCTCCTTCTTCGACTGGAACGCCCTCTACCCGGACGCCCGCAGCTTCACCGGGTTCGCCAACTACCACGAGGTCCTCACCGACCCCGACCTGCGCAAGTCCGTACTGACCACGATCCTTCTGACCGCCTCCGTGGTGCTCGCCAGCCTGGTCGCGGGGCTCGCTCTCGCGCTGCTCCTGAACCGGAGGTTCAAGGGACGCGGGCTGGTGCGCACCCTGCTCATCGCGCCGTTCCTGCTGGTCCCCGTGGCCGCCGCGCTGCTGTGGAAGCACGTGCTCTACAACCCCGAGTACGGGCTCTTCAACGGCCTGCTTCACTGGGCCGGCGGGGACTCCGCGGCGCAGCCCGACTGGATCTCCAACACCCCGCTGCTCGCCGTGGAGGCCTCCCTGGTGTGGCAGTGGACGCCCTTCATGATGCTGATCCTGCTCGCGGGGCTGCAGAGCCGCGACCCCGAACTGATCGAGGCGGCCCGCATGGACGGCGCGGGCAACTGGCAGGTCTTCCGCCATCTGACACTGCCCCACCTGCGCCGCTACCTCGAACTGGGCGCGCTGCTCGGCTCGATCTACATCGTGCAGAACTTCGACGCAGTCTTCACCATCACCTCGGGCGGCCTCGGCACCGCCAATCTGCCCTACACCGTCTACCAGAGCTTCTACCAGGCCCACGAGAACGGTCTGGCCTCGGCGGCGGGCGTCCTGGTCGTCATCGGCTCCCTCGTCATCGCGACCTTCGCGCTGCGGGTCGTCTCGTCCCTGTTCCGTGAGGAGGCGTCCCGCTGATGAGCAACGTACGCGGCAAGGGAATCGGCCTGGGGCTCACCGCCTGGCTCGCCGGCATCCTGTTCTTCCTGCCCATCGCCTGGATGGCGCTGACCTCCTTCCACTCGGAGGAGGACGCGGCGACCAACCCGCCCTCGCTCGCCGCCTCGCTCACCCTCGACGGCTACCGCGACTTCTTCGGCGCGGGCGGCGGCGCGAGCCCCTGGCCCTCGCTCATCAACTCGACGGTGGCCTCCCTCGTCTCGACCCTGTGCGTCCTCGTCCTGGCGCTGCCCGCCGCTTACGCGCTGTCGATCCGGCCCGTGAAGAAGTGGACGGACGTGCTCTTCTTCTTCCTGTCCACGAAGATGCTGCCGGTCGTGGCGGGCCTCCTGCCGATCTACCTCTTCGCCAAGAACACCGGCCTGCTGGACAACATCTGGCTGCTCGTCCTGCTCTACACCTCGATGAATTTGCCGATCGCCGTGTGGATGATGCAGTCGTTCCTCGCCGAGGTGCCGAAGCCGGTCATCGAGGCCGCACAGATCGACGGGGCGCGGCTGCCGACGATCCTCACGCGCGTGGTGGCGCCCATCGCGCTGCCGGGCATCGCCGCGACCTCGCTGATCTGCTTCATCTTCAGCTGGAACGAACTGCTCTTCGCCCGGGTGCTCACTGGCGTCGTCGCCCAGACCGCGCCCGTCTTCCTGACCGGCTTCATCACCAGCCAGGGCCTGTTCCTCGCGAAGGTGTGCGCCGCGTCGCTCATGATCTCCCTGCCGGTGCTCGCCGCGGGGTTCACCGCCCAGGACAAGCTGGTCCAGGGCCTGTCGTTGGGAGCCGTCAAGTGAAGGCCGCCATCATCGAGTCCGTCGGCAAGGCCGTGGTCGGGGAGGTGCCCGACCCCGCTCCCGGCCCCCGTGACGTCGTCGTCGAGGTCGCCGCGTGCGGACTGTGCGGGACCGATCTGCACATCCTCCAGGGCGAGTTCGCGCCGACCCTGCCGGTCGTGCCGGGGCACGAGTTCGCCGGCGAGGTCGTCGCCCTCGGCAGCGAGGTGCGCACGCTCGCCGTCGGCGACCGGGTCGCCGTCGACCCCTCACTGCACTGCCACGAGTGCCGCTACTGCCGGGACGGGCGGGGCAACCTCTGCGAGCGGTGGGCCGCGATCGGGGTGACCACGGCGGGCGGCGCCGCCCAGTACGCGGTGGCGCCCGCCGCGAACTGCGTACGCCTGCCCGACCACGTACGCACCGAGGACGCCGCCCTGATCGAGCCGCTGTCCTGCGCCGTGCGCGGCTACGACGTGCTGCGCGCCCGGCTCGGTTCGCACGTACTGATCTACGGCTCGGGGACGATGGGCCTGATGATGCTGGAGCTCGCCAAGCGCACCGGCGCGGCGAGCGTGGACGTCGTCGACCTGAACCCGGACCGGCTCGCCACCGCGCGGCGCCTCGGCGTCTCGGGGTCGGCGGCGAGCGCGGACGAACTGGAGCGTCCGCAGGGCTGGGACGTCGTCGTCGACGCGACCGGCAACGCGGCCGCGATCCAGGACGGGCTCGAACGAGTGGCCAAGGCGGGCACGTTCCTGCAGTTCGGTGTGGCCGACTACGCCACGCGCGTGAACATCGACCCGTACCGCATCTACAACCAGGAGATCACCATCACCGGTTCGATGGCGGTCCTGCACAGCTACGAGCGGGCGGCCGAGCTGTTCGCGGGCGGCGTGCTCGACCCCGACGTGTTCATCAGCGACCGGCTGCCGCTCACGGAGTACCCGGGGGCGCTCGACCGGTTCGCCGCCGGGCTCGGGCGGAAGATCGTGGTGGTGCCGTGATCCAAAAACCTTCGCCGGGTAAGGGAACGGCAAAGCGGGATCGTTCGTTACCCCGGCATGACAGCTATGACCCCCGGCTCGAACATCCCGCTGACCGCCGCCCGCGTGGCGGTGGACGTCGCCGCTCCGGTGCGGCTCGACGTATCGGGCCTGCTGCTCACCGCCGACGGCAAGGTGCGCTCCGACGACGACTTCATCTTCTTCAACCAGCCCGCCGGGCCCGGCGTGACCTACCAGTCGGGCGGCGGCACGACCCCCGACAAGATCACCGTCGACACCGCATCCGTGCCGCCCGGCATCGAGAAGATCGTCGTGACCGCGAGCCCGGACGCGGCGGGCCAGACCTTCCAGGGCATCGAGCCCACCGCCACGATCCGCAACGCCGACGACGGCTCGGTCCTCGCCACCTTCACGCCCCCGAAGCTCGGCGCCGAGACGGCCCTGGTGATCGTCGAGATCTACCAGCGCAACGGCGCGTGGAAGGCCCGCGCGGTCGGCCAGGGGTACTCCAACGGCCTCGCGGGCATCGCCACGGACTTCGGCGTCTCGGTGGAGGAGCCCGCCCCGGCTCCGCCGGCCGCCGCCCCCATGGCGCCGCCCGCCGGGCCGCCCGTGCAGGGTCCGCCCCCGCCGGCCGCCGACCCGCGCCTCTCGGCGCCCGCCCCGGCCGCTCCCCCGCCGCCCGCCGCGCCCGCGCCCGGCGCCGGGAAGATCAACCTGGACAAGGGCCGGGTCAGCCTGCAGAAGAACCAGACGGTGTCCCTGGTCAAGGGCGGCCGCCCGCTGCTCTCGCAGATCAAGATGGGCCTCGGCTGGGAGCCCGCGTTCCGCGGCAAGGACATCGACCTGGACGCCTCCGTCATCGCGTACGGCCCGCAGCGCAACCACGTCGACAGCTGCTACTTCGGCAAGCTCTCGATCGTGAACGGCGCGATCAAACACTCCGGCGACAACCTCACGGGCGAGGGCGGCGGTGACGACGAGGTGATCGTCGTCGACCTCGGCCGTCTCCCGCAGGACGTCACGGGCCTGGTCTTCACGGTGAACTCGTTCTCGGGGCAGAAGTTCACCGAGGTCGCCAAGGCCTACTGCCGTCTGATCGACGCGGCATCGGGCGAGGAGCTCGTCCGTTTCGACCTGACCAACGCCGAGGCGCAGACGGGCGTCATGATGGCGAAGCTGATCAAGCAGTTCACCGGCGAGTGGGAAATGACCGCGATGGGGCAGTTCGTGAAGTCCCGCACGGTGCGCGGCATGGTGAAGCCGGCGGCGCAGGCCCTGTAGGGCCCCTGTAAGGCCGCGTAAGGCCCCGTGAAGGGCCTCGCGGACGCGAGTGAGGGGCGGGGGCCGCATGTGCGGTCCGCCGCCCCTCACTCGTGCCGGTTCGCCGTCCGGGCCGGACGTACCGGATCGTCTTCCGGGTCAGAGTTCGGCCGGCTTCCGGGTCAGAGTTTGGCCAGCTTCGGGTAGGGGCTCAGGAACCGTCCCTGGCGACCCGCGAAGTCGATGACCACCGCGTCCTCGCCCTCGACGCCCACGATCCTTCCCAGGCCGTACTGGTCGTGGGAGACCCTGTCGCCCACCTCGAAGTGCTCCACGGGTGGCGCGGGCGGAGCGGGCACGTTGAAGGGACTGTTCGGCAGGTGGCGGCGCGAGCCGGGGGGCCTCGTCATATTCGCAGTATGGGCCCCCGAGTGGCCGCGGCACCATATTCCGTGCTCACACTGCCCTCACATCGGTATGGAACAGACACACAAGCCACGGTGTGTCACGCCCGGATCACGCTGCGGAGACGACCCGAACGAGGGACAGGGTGACAGCACGCTGCCTTTCGGCCACCAGCGGTGATCGAGAGGCCCTTGCCGCGGGCGCCGGACGGAGGGGGGGTACGGCCGCCGGTCTCCCGGCGTACGCAACCGTACGATGCCTCCCAGGCGTCGCACAGAGCGTCGACATGTCCTGCAGTCCCGAGGGCCCTCGGGGCCGCTGGAAGGAGAGAGCCCGTGGAGGTCGCCGGGTACCGGATCGTCGCGTTGCTCGGCGAGGGCGAGACGGGCCGCGTCCACTTGGCGCGGTCCGCGTGGGGGCGGCCGGTGGCCGTCAAGACGGTCGACGGGCCCCTCGCCGCCGATCCGGCGTTCCGCGAGCGCTTCCGCCGCGAGGCGCTCGCCGCGCGGACCGTCACCGGGCCCTGCGCGGCTGCCGTGGTCGGCGCCGACCCGGACGGCGAACCGCCCTGGCTGGCCGTCGAGTTCTGCGCGGGCCCCAGCCTCCCGAAGGCGGTGGCCACGTACGGGCCACTCGGTTCCGCCGAGCTGGCCGCGCTGGGCGCCACGCTCGCCGGAGCCCTGGCGTCGGTGCACGCGGCGGGCCTCACGCACCGCGACGTGAAGCCGTCCAACGTCGTCATCACGCGGCACGGCCCGCGGCTCATCGGCTTCGGCATCGCCAAGAGCACGGTCGCCGGGGGCCTCGCGGCCGACGGAAGCCCCGCGGCCGACGGCGGCATGGTCGGATCGCCCGGTTTCCTCGCCCCCGAGCAGCTGGCGCGGGGCGCCCGGCCGGGGCCCGCCTCCGACGTGTTCGCGCTCGGCGCCGTCCTCGTGGTGGCGGCGACCGGGCAGGGACCCTTCGGTTCCGGACGCGCCCCCGAGGTCCTGCACCGCACGCTGCACGAGGACCCCGACCTGCTCGGCGTGCCGGACCCGGAGTGGCGGCACTTTCTCGGCCGCTGCCTGGCCCGTGACCCCGCGGCGCGGCCACCGGTCGCGGAGGTGCTCGGCCGGTGCGCCGGGCAGGCGGCGGTCCCTCCGTGGTGGGCGCAGGAGCCGGTCGCGGGGCTGATCCGCCGTCAGGAGGGGAAGCTCGCCGAGATGTTGGGGCAGGCCGGGACCGGAGGGTCTTGAAGCCTGTCTTTGCACCCTTGCCCGCGCCCCGGCGCCCGCCTCGGGCCCGGGGACGCGGGAGTGCCGGTCAGCGCCGTCGGCGCCGCCACGGTCCGGTGATCGCGAGCATGATGCCGGGCGTCTGGATGTTGGCGTAGAGCGTCCTGCCGTCGGGCGAGAACGTGACGCCGGTGAACTCGCTGTACGCGGGCTCCTCCACTGTCCCCGCGTTGAGTTCGTTGCGCGCGATCGGGTACGTGCGGCCGCTCTCCGTCGCGCCGAACAGGTGCTGGACGCCGTCGCCGTCCTCCGCGATGACGAGTCCGCCGTGCGGCGAGACGGTGATGTTGTCGGGGCCGTCGAACGCGCCGTCCTTGCCCGGCTCCGGGTTGACACCGAGGAGCACCTTCAGCGTCAGGGTGCGGCGGCCGGGGTGGTAGAACCACACCTGTCCGTCGTGCGGGACGGGGCTCTCGGCGCGGGCGAAGGACGAGACGATGTAGGCGCCGCCGTCGGCCCACCACATGCCTTCGAGCTTGCGGGCGCGCGTGATGTCACCGTCGTCGAACTGCCGGCGCACGGGCACGGTCCTGGCGTCGCGGTCGGGGACCTCGACCCAGTCGACGCCGTACACCGTGCCGGTCCTCGTGGCGCGGGACAGGTCGTCGACGAAGCGGCCGCCGGAGTCGTAGCACCTGGGCGCCTTCAGGACACCCGCGTCGTCGGCGAGGGTGCGCAGTCTGCCGCGTCCGTGGGTGAAGCCCTGCGGCGGGGTCCAGCGGTAGAGGAGGCCGTTCGGCCCTGAGGCGTCCTCGGTGAGGTAGAGGTGGCCGCGCTTGGGGTCGACGACGACGGCCTCGTGGGCGTAGCGGCCGAGCGCCTTGACGGGCGTGGGGGCGCGGTTGGCCCGCCTGTCCAGGGGGTCGACCTCGAAGACGTAGCCGTGGTCCTTGGTCATGCCGTTGCGGCCCGCCCGGTCCTCGGTCTCCTCGCAGGTGAGCCAGGTGCCCCACGGAGTGGCGCCGCCCGCGCAGTTGGTGGCGGTGCCCGCGATGCCGACCCACTCGGCGACGTGCCCGTCGGGGCCGACCTCGACGACCGTGCAGCCGCCGGCCGCGGCCGGGTCGTAGACGAGCCCCTCGGCGAGCGGTACGGGGTGCTCCCACTTGCTGCGGGGGCCGCCCAGCTCGTGGTTGTTGACGAGGAGCGTGGTGCCGCGGGGGCCGCGGAAGGCGGCGGTGCCGTCATGGTTGGACGGCGTGAACTCGCCGCTCTCCAGCTTGGTCCTGCCGCTGTGGGTGAGGACGCGGTAGGTGAACCCGGCGGGCAGCGCGAGGAGCCCGTCGGGGTCGGGCAGGAGGGGCCCGTAGCCGGGGCCGTGGTGGCCGTGGCCCCGGGCGCCCTCCGGCTCCTCGGTCTCCGTGGCGGCCAGGGCGCCGGGCGCGGTGGCGAGCGCGGCGACACTGCCGGTCAGGGCGACCCCCGCACCGGTGAGCGCGGAACGTCTGGCGAAATCCCTGCGGGTGAGCGACATGGTTTCTCCTGGGGCGCGTGGACGGGTACGTATGGGCGCGTGGGCAGGTACGTCTGGAGTCGCGCGGGCGGCAGCGGACGGCCGGGCCGCTGTCGGCGCCACCGTCCCGCCCGCGCCTGAACACGGGCTGAACGCTGTCCGACAGCGAGGGGCCCGCTTTCCGAATCCGCCCGTGGGGGGGGGCGGCCCGGCGCGAAGAATCAGCGCGGGACACCTTGACCCGCGATGCCCACGGCAATAGACAGCACGTACGTGCACACGCACCACCGCGTGGGGAGGCGAGCCGAGTGGACGCACAGCAGGCACGCAGCCTCCATGAGGGCCGGCTGATGCGGCTGGCCAATGTCACCGGAGTCGGCACCGGGAGGGATGAGCACTCGGGTCAGGACGTGATCGTCGTCTTTGTCACCCACCGAGTGCCCCGTGACCGTCTCCGTGACGAAGACGTGGTTCCGGACACGCTCGACGGCGTCCCCGTACGCGTACTCGCCATCGGTGAAGTCGACGCACAGGACGGCGGGTCGTAGCGAGAGCGACGCCCGCGCGCGGTGCCGGAGCCCCACCCTTGTTCCAGGGGAAGAGGTGGTCTGGCGTGGTCAGCCAGCCCGAACTGATGCGAGGACCCACCGGCGGTCAGCTGAGCGACAGCTCCCGCCAGCAGGCGATGTCCGACTTCCTGCGGCCCCAACAGCCGCTGGCCAACGTCGTCGGCTTCGGCCACGGTGTGAAGTGGAGCGGCGGAGAGCCCACCGGCGAGCCCGCCGTCATCGTGTTCGTCACCCAGAAGGTCCCGGAATCCATGCTCCCGGAGCGGGACGTCGTCCCGCGCCAGATGGACGACGGCACCCCGACCGACATCGTCGCGGTGGGCCACATCGCGGCGCAGCGCAGCAGGCAGAGCAGGCCGGGGGGCCGCCGGGCCGAGGACCGCTCCCCGGGGGCGTACGACTCCGACACCGGCATCGGCGAGCACCTCTCGGGCCTCGGGCAGCCACAGCTCGAGGAGTACGCCGGGCACACCATGTACGAGCCGCAGCTCCTCAAGCGCCGGATGCGCCCCTGCGCCTCCGGCTTCTCGGTCGGCAACGTCCGGGTGACCGCGGGCACGCTCGGCAGCGTGGTCTACGACTTCCTGCCCGGCGCCTCCGTCGACCCGCCGGGCTCCGGCCTCGGCACCCCGGCGAAGTTCTACGTCCTCTCCAACAACCACGTGCTCGCCGACTCCAACCGGGCGCAGCTTGGCAGCGCCATCGTGCAGCCCGGCGTCTTCGACGGCGGGCAGGACCCGGCGGACCGCATCGCGACCCTGGAGCGCTTCATCACGATCCAGTTCGCCCCGCAGATCCCGCTGGAGCGGCACAACAACGTCGTGGACGCGGCGCTCGGCGCGGTCGAGTTCCAGGACGCGACGCGTGAGCAGTACTTCAGCGGCGCCCCGCGCGCCTGGCGGCGCAAGGCCAACGTGGCCGTCGGCGACCTGGTGAAGAAGACCGGCAGGACGACGAACATCAGCTTCGGCCGGATCATCGCCGTCGACGCGACCGTCGACGTGAACTACGGCACGGCGGGCACGGCCCGGTTCAAGGACCAGATCATCACGACGAACATCTCGGCGGGCGGCGACTCCGGTTCGCTGGTCACCTCGCAGGACGACGTCGCGGTGGGTCTGCTCTTCGCCGGTTCCTCCGTCGCGACCATCGTCAACCACATCGAGAACGTCCGCGCGCTGCTGCGTGTGGAGATCGCCGAGCTGCTGGCCTGACGGTCAGGACGGAAGGAGGGTTTTCCATGACCACTCAGGCACGCAAGCAGAAGGACAGCCAGTCGCGGATGTCGGAGCACCGCTTCCACAATCCGCAGGGCGCCGAGGTCAAGACGCGCGACGAGGCGTTCGCCGCGCCGGTCGCCGACGTGTCGGCCGAGGCACTGTCGGCGGACTGCAAGCTGACGCTCCACAACGGCACCGTCACCTTCGCCATCGAGGTGCGGTACAACCCCAACACCTACCCGCACGTGGTGACCGGGGGCCGGATCACGTCCGGCATCTGCGGTGCGCCGTGGGACATCACGGGCGGCTCGATCGGCGAGACGATCCGGCTCGACGCGAAGCGGTCGGGGCAGGGGGCGTGCGCGTCCACGATCACGATCGTGGGCGAGTTCCAGAATCCGCCGGCCTACCGGGGTACGTACGGGTTCGACGGGGCGTCGTCGTCGTTCAAGCACACGACTCGGTACGAATGCTGACGCCTCCGGCGGGGTGAGCGGACCCCGGGTGGGCCTGAACTGTCGGGCCCACCCGGGGTGCTGTCTGTCGCCCTTCGGGCTCGTCCTCAAACGCCGGACGGGCTTCGAGGTGCCCGCGACGGGCTGACGATCACAGGCCCTGCTGCGACCTTGCCTTGAAGGCCGCCTTGCGGGCCTCCTTCGCCACCTTCTTGTCGGGGTGCAGGCGGCCCATGGCCTCCAGGACGTCGGCCGTGGCGGGGTGGTCGACCCGCCATGCCGCGGCGAAGAAGCCGCTGTGCTGCTGGGCGAGGCCCTCGACCAGGCCCTGGAGTTCGTCCGAGTTGCCCTCGGCGGCGAGCTGCGCGGCGAGTGTGTCGATGGTCAGCCAGAAGATGAGCGCCTCCGACGGGGCGGGCACGTCCGCGGCGCCGTGCTCGGCGAGCCAGACCCGGGCGAGACCGCCGAGCTCCGGGTCGTCGAGGACCTCGCGGAGCGCGGGCTCCGCCTCGGCGCCGACCAGGGAGAGCGCCTGCTGGCAGCGGAGTCTGCGCAGCGGCGCGCCCTCGTCGCCGCCGCGCGCCGCGGCCAGCAGCTCGGCGGCGGCGGCCAGCGGTTCGTGCCGGGTGAGCCACTGCTCGATCTCGGCCTGCGCGGCGTGCTGCGGGAAGCCGGAGGTGCCGGCGAGCAGCGCGTCGGCGCCCTTGTCCGCGAGGTCGCCGACGGCGGGCGCGTCGACGCCGGCCTCCAGCATGCGGGCGCGGACGCCGTACAGGCCGAGCGGGGTGAGGCGGACCATGCCGTAGCGGCTGACGTCCTCCTCGTCGACGGGGGCGGGCTGCTCGGCGTTCTCGTCGTCGATGTCGGCCATGAGCGCCTCGTCGACGGGCTGGTACTCGACGAGGCCGAGCGGTTCGAAGAGCCGGAACTGGTCGTCGAGCTTCATCATCGCGTCCGACACCTGCTCCAGGATGTCGTCCGTGGGCTCGCCCATGTCGTCGGGGACGATCATCGAGGCGGCGAGGGCGGGCAGTGGCACCGGTCCCTCACCGCCCGCGGCGTCGCCCACGGTGAGCAGGTAGAGGTTGCCGAGTACGCCGTCGAGGAAGTCGGCCTCGGCCTGCGGGTCCCAGCCGAGCTCGTCGAAGTCGACCTCGCCGTTCTCCTCCAGGACGTCCAGGAGGTTCTCCATGTCGGGCACGGTGGCGTCCGCGTACACGGTGTCGAGGGCGCCGAGCCAGATGCCGAGGACGTCCTGCGGGCTGCCCGCCACGAGCGCCGCGAGGTCCGCGCCCTGCGTGACGGTGCCGTCCGCGCCCTCCTCGTCGGCGTCGGTGACGTCGACGAGGCCGGTGTCCACCGCGACCCGCCAGGCCTCGCTCGTGTACGCGGCGGCGTCCGCCTCCTCGATGCCCGCAGCCGCGAGGTCCAGCTCGGCCGCGGCCGCCGGGAGCTGGGCGTCGACGAGCTCGCCGCCCGCGCCGACGCGGGTCTCGGGCCCCGCCCAGCGGGCGAGCCGCACGGCGCGGGACAGCAGCGGTGTGGCGAGCGCGGCCCGCGCGAGTTCCGCTTCGGAGTGCAGCAGCACCGGCGGCAGGGTGGCGGGACTTACGGACATCGGCTGGTTCTCCTCCGAAGGTGTGGTCGCCGAGCGTTCGGATCGGCAAGGCGCAAGCCTAGACGGATTTGGCACCATGCGGCCCGGTTCATGTCCCTGTCAGGAAACGTACAGCGCGGGAACACCCGGGGAACCTTGACAACTGCCCTGGTCACGCAAGAGATTGACGCGCGTAGAGCACCTCCGCACCCTCGCACTCCTGCCTTCCCGCACTTCTGCACTCCTGCACTCCTCTGCGGGCGCCCGCTGTCCGCTCCGCCTTCCGTCACCCGGAGTTTCCCGATGCCGCACATACCCTCGCCCCGCGTCCCCAGATCCGCCGCCGTCGGCGCCGTGCTCGCCACCGCCCTCGCCGCGGGCCTGCTCGCGACCACCTCGTCCGCCGCCTCCGCCGACGAGGTCCGCATCCACGACATCCAGGGCACCACCCGCGTCTCGCCCCTGGCGGGACAGCAGGTCACAGGAGTCGCCGGCGTCGTGACCGGCGTCCGCGCATACGGCTCCAAGGGCTTCTGGATCCAGTCGGCCGCCGACGCCGCCGACAAGGACCCGGCCACCAGCGAGGCGGTCTTCGTCTTCACCGGCTCGGCGCCGCTCACCGTCGAGCCCGGGGACGCGGTCCGGGTCTCCGGGACGGTCGGGGAGTACGTTCCCGGGGGCGCGGGATCCGGCAACCAGTCCCTCACCCAGATCACCAAGCCGACGGTGAGCGTGGAGTCGTCGGGCAACGCGCTGCCCGCGCCGGTCACGATCGACGCGAAGTCCGTGCCCGCCGCGTACGCGCCGGACGGCGACCCCGCCCAGGGCAACAGCGTCAACGCGCTGCCGCTCAAGCCCCGTTCGTACGCCCTGGACCTCTACGAGTCCCTGGAGGGCATGAACGTACGCATCGGCACCTCGCGCGTGGTCGGCGCGACCGACACGTACAACGAGATGTGGGTGACCGTGAAGAAGCACGAGAACCGCAGCAGGCGCGGCGGCACCGTCTACGGCTCGTACCGCGCGCAGAACGGCGGCCGGCTGCAGATCCAGCAGCTCGCCCCCGTCTCCGAGCACCCCTTCCCCAAGGCGAACGTCGGCGACGTGCTGCGCGGCGGCGCCGAAGGGCCCCTGGACTACAACCAGTTCGGCGGTTACACCCTCGCCGCCCGTGAGCTCGGCACCGTCACCGACAAGGGCCTCATGCGCGAGAAGACGCGGCGGCAGGCCAAGGGTGAGCTCGCCGTGGCCACGTACAACGTCGAGAACCTCGACCCGAGTGACCCGCAGAAGAAGTTCGACGCGCTCGCCGCGGCCGTCGTCTCGAACCTCTCCTCGCCCGACATCGTCGCCCTGGAGGAGATCCAGGACGACAACGGCGCGAAGAACGACGGCACGGTCTCCGCGGAGGCGACCCTGAAGAAGTTCACGGACGCGGTCGTCGCCGCGGGCGGGCCGCGCTACGCGTGGCGCTCCGTCGACCCGCAGAACAACAAGGACGGCGGCGAGCCGGGCGGCAACATCCGTCAGGTCTTCCTCTACAACCCCGAGCGGGTCTCGTTCACCGAGCGTGCGCCCGGCGACGCCACCACCCCCACCGAGGTCGTGCGCGAGGGCAAGCGGGCCGCGCTGAGCCATTCCCCCGGACGCGTGGACCCGCTGAACACGGCGTGGGAGGACAGCCGCAAGCCGCTGGCCGGCGAGTTCGTCTTCCGCGGCCGCACGGTCTTCGTGATCGCCAACCACTTCGGGTCCAAGGGCGGCGACGAGGGTCTGACCTCGCACCACCAGCCGCCGGTGCGCTCCTCCGAGGCCAAGCGGCTGCGGCAGGCGCAGGCGGTGAACGGCTTCGTGAAGGAGCTGCGCGAGGCGCAGCGCGACGCGGACGTCGTGGTGCTCGGCGACATCAACGACTTCGAGTTCTCGGCGGCGGCCAAGGCCCTCGAGGACGGTGGTGCGCTCCGCTCGGCCGTGAGATCGCTGCCGCGCGCCGAGCGCTACTCCTACGTCTACCAGGGCAACTCGCAGGTCCTCGACCAGATCCTGACCAGTCCCGGGGTGGGGGACGACTTCGGCTACGACAGCGTGCACATCAACGCGGAGTTCGCCGAGCAGAACAGCGATCACGATCCGCAGGTGCTGCGCTTCAGGCCGTAGACCGTAGGCCGTAGGCGGTGGATCCGCTGGACCGCCTCAGCCGTAGAGGTGGTCCAGCCAGTCCTGCCAGGCCAGTTCGGTGCCCTTGGCGTCCGCGTGCGCACCGAAGTCGTGGACGCTGACGCCGACCGGAGCGCCGAAGTGGTTGCGGCCGAAGAACCGGTGCATCGTCTCGTCCGTGCGCAGTCCGATGAAGTACCGGCTGCGGAAGTCGATCACCGCGTTCAGCTCCCCTGCGGGGGCCTGGGCGCGGACGCGGGCGCCGTCCGTGGCGTCGTCGGGCAGGCCGAGGGCGCGGGCGAGTGAGGCGAAGGCGTCCGGGGCGAGCGAGGCGAGCGGGCCGTTGACGGCGGAGAAGGCGACGGGGCGGCCCGCGAAGTACGTCATGTACTGGCCGAGGGTGTGCAGGTAGAAGTCGGTGTGGCGGACGGCGCTCTCGTACTGGGTGTCCGCGCTGCCGGTGAAGACGCCGCTGCGGACGTAGCGCAGCCAGGAGCGGCGCCCGCCGTCGCGGGGCTCGATGGTGTGGTCGAGCTGGTGCAGACTCTGGCCCGGCACCCTGTCCGGGTCCTCGACGCGGGCGGTGAGGCGGCGGGGCGGGTCCCAGCGGGTGACGGTGCCGCCGGAGGGGGCGGCACCGCCCTCGCGCGGCTCGTACTCCATGGGCCACTGCCAGCCGCCGGTGCCGGTGGTGAGGGCGGCCCAGAGCTGGTCGGGGGAGCCCTCGACCGCGAACTCCCTGACGATCTCGAAGGCCTCGCCCGCGCCGTCGGCCGCACCGGTCTCCCCGGCGGCCACGGGCCCGACCTCGTCGGCCCTCCCCCGGCCGGACCGGCGCCCGGCCGACCTGGCTGCCCTGCCCGCCCTGCCCCTTTTGGCCCTGCCGTCGTCGCTCATACCGGCCACCCGGGGGCGGAGGCGGGTGGAAGAGGCGGGTGCGGGTAAGGGTGCGGGGCAACGGTCACGTCCAGCATGGCTCCACCGTCCCGCCGACCCCAACCGCTGTCCAGGCGGGTGGAGCCGTCGGCGGGACGGCGCCGGGAATTTACGCCTTGCTCGGTACGAAGCCGTACGCGAACCGGTACCGGGCGACCGCTCCGTCCCCCACGACGCCGGGGAAGTCGCGCACCCGGCGCCACTGGGGCGTGGGCGAGCCGATGCCCTCGCCCGCCGCGGCGAGCGCGTCGATGTGGGCCTGCTCGCTCTCCCACTCGGCGTAGTTGAGGACCCGCCTGCCGTCGATGCTGACGTGGAAGTGGGCGGAGCGCAGCCCCGGCTTCCCCGCCGGGTCGGTGTCCAGGGCCTCGATCACCCCGTCGGCCCAGGCGCGCTGCCGGTCCTCGTCGGGCCCTTCGAAGTCGACCTGCACGACCACGATCGCGAGCGCGCCGGAGTCGTGCCCCTCGCGGTCGCTGCCGTCGCTGCCGTCGCTGTCGTCGCGTCCTTCGGTCCAACTGCGGTACAGGCGCGTCTTGTTCAGGCCGAGGCGCTCGATGCCCGGCACGGCCGCGTCGATGTCGGTGTTCCTGGCGTCCCTGCCGTTCCCGGAGTTGGCGAAGAAGTCCTGGTAGGCGGAGTCGTCGCGCCACTGCGAGCGGTGCAGGACGGTCGATCCGTCGGCGCCCGCGTACACCGTGTAGGAGAGCAGTCCCTCATGGGGCCAGGGGCGGCTCTCCCAGGCCTTCGCGATGGCGTCCAGGGTGGCCCGTTGCCGCTCGGGCGAACCGGTGCTCCAGGTGCTGATGAAGGTGAGGTCCCCGTCCTGCCGGGCCGGGTCGGGGAGGGTTCCGGTGCTGTGGGTCGCGGTCGTGGGCATGGCGGTCCGTCCGTCTCGGTCGATGTCGGTGCGCCCGCCGGGCCGGGGCCCGGCGGGACACGACCGACGATGCGACATCAACCAAGGTTGAGGTCAACCCCCGCGCGGTTTCGCGCCGTCATCGCCGCCACGTCACAGCAGGTGGCCGCCGCCGTCCACGAGCAGGACCGCCCCGGTGATGTACGAGGAGTCGGCCAGGTCGGCCACCGCCTCCGCGATGTCCTCCGGGCGGCCCACCCGGCCCAGCGGGAGGCGGCCCGCGACCGCCTCCATGGTGGCCTCGATGCCCTCGACACCGTCGAACCAGGGGGTGTCGATCATGCCGGGCGCCACCGCGTTGACCCGGACGGCCGGGCCGAGCGTCTTGGCGAGCAGCTTCGTCATGTGGTTCACGGCGGCCTTGCTGACCGCGTACGGGATCGAGCTGCCGTCCGGCCGCACGCCCGCCTGCGAGGAGATGTTGACGATGCTGCCCGCCCCGCTCGCCCGCAGGTGCGGGACGGCCGCCGTGATGGTCTGCCAGACGCCGATGACGTTGACGTCGTACAGCTCACGCCACACGTCGGGGCCGGCGGCCGCGAGGTCGTCGTGGTCGATGAACCGGGTGGCACCGGCGCAGTTGACCAGGATGTCCAGTCGGCCGTACGTGTCGACGGCGCTCTGCACCAGCCGCGCGGCGTCGGCCTCGTCGGCGACGCTCGCCCGGACGTAGACGGCGTCAGGCAGTTCGGCCGCCAGCTTCTCGCCCGCCTCCACCGACCGGGCGGAGTTGACCACCACGCGAACGCCCGCCGCGGCGAGGCGGCGGGCGATGGCGGCGCCGATCCCGGAGGAGGATCCGGTCACCAGCGCGACGCGCCGCTCCGCGGTGGCGTCGCCGTCGCTGTCACTGCTCTTGCTGTTGTTCCTGCTGTTGTTCTTGCTTCCGCTGCTGCCACTGCGGTCGCTGTTGCTGCTGTTGTCGCTGTTCATCAAGGTTCAAGCCTCTGTGTCCGTCCGGCCTGTCGGCGCCCGGGGCGATCATGCCAGACGGGCACCGGTGTCAGCCCGGCCAGCGGCCCGTCAGACGCCGCACGCCGACCGCGCCGCCGCGGTCGACGGCGGCCCTGACGACGGCGAAGATCGCGCCCTGCAACGCGGCGGCGGCGAGGATCTCGCCCCAGGCGCGTTCCTCGTCGTGCGCGTCCGGTGCGTCGTCCTCGCCCGCCACCGCCTTCCAGGTGCGGTTGAACAGCGCGCTCGCGGCCACGCCGCCCAGCATGCCGAAGGCCAGACCGAGCGGCTTGTAGAGCACCTGTGCCCCGTTCATCGGCGCCCCGCCCGCTTGCGGCGCAGCAGCACGCAGGCGACCAGGACGCCCGCCCCGGCCGCGGCGAACGCGCGCGGGTGGCGGCCGCCGATCCTCGCGATACCGCTCGCGGCGGCCCGCACCGGCTCGGGCGCACCGTCCTGCACCCGGCGCGCGGCCTCGGCCACCTTCTCCTCGGCCTGGACCACCGCGGGGTGCTGCTCCGCGCGCGCCTTGCCGTCGAGCACGGCTCCCTTGGCCCGCTCGGCGCTCTCGGCCGCCTTGTCCTTCGCCCGGACCGCGCCGGCCGCCGCCTTGTCCTTCACGCGCGCCGTGCCTTCGGCCGTCACGCTCCTGGCGTGCTCCGCCTCGTCGGCCGCCTTGTCCTTGGCGCGCGCCGCCTGTTCCGTCACCTTGTCCTTCACCTGTGCCGCCGTCCCTCGTACCTGTTCCTTCACCGCTGCTGCCCGCTCCCGGGCGCGGGCCTTCACGTCCGCCTTCGCCGCCAGTTCCTCGACGGTCACGCCGAGACGGCCTCGGGTGTCCTCGATCTGCCGGCGCAGTTCGTCCGGCCCCTTCACGCCCGTGTTCTCCGGTTGCTCCGGCGTCTTCGTCATCGGTGCGCCCTTCCCTTGATCTCCTCGACATCCGCCTTGACGCTGTCCATCGCCCGCTGCGGCACGGGCGGTACCGCGCGGGCCAGTTGACCGCGTCCCAGCACCGCGAGCACCGCCGCCACGGCGAAGAGCACGCCGGTGACGATCAGGGCCGCGGCCCATACGGGCAGCACCAGGGAGAGGGCCGCGGCCGCCGTGGCCGACAGCGCCATGAGTCCGACGTACGAGACCGCGCCGGCCGCTCCGAGGAGCCCTCCGCCGCGTCCCGCCCGTTTGCCCTTCTCCGCCATCTCCTGGGCGGCCAGCCGCATTTCCTGGCGTACGAGTTCCGAAATCTGCGCGGTGGCCTGCTCGACGAGCTCTCCCACCGAGTGCCGCTCATGTTCGCGTGTCGGCTGCTCGCCCATGGTTCCGGTCACAGTTTCGCCTCCCTCCTTCTGGGAGGCCCGGGTACCCGGGCGGGGCCGCGCTATCCCCGCTGATCTCGGGTGAACCGAGCAACCTCGTAGGCCTTCTTTCCATTACCTCGTAGAAGAATTAAGTGGAGCTTCAGAGTCGGGGTGCCCAGACTGTCCGCATGACCTCCGGAACCGCCGCGTCGGCCGCACCCTTCGGCCGCACCCTCTGCGCGATGATCACGCCTTTCACTGCCGAGGGCCGCCTCGACCTCGACGGCGCCCAGCGCCTCGCCGACCACCTGGTGTCCGGAGGCTGCGAAGGGCTCGTCCTGTCCGGCACGACCGGCGAGTCGCCGACCACCTCCGACGACGAGAAGGCGGCGCTCGTGCGGGCCGTCGCCGACGCGGTCGGCGACCGGGCGTCCGTCGTCGCGGGCGTCGGCAGCAACGACACCCGGCACACCGTCGAGCTGGCCCTGCGGGCCGAGAAGGCGGGCGCCCACGGTTTGCTGGTGGTGACGCCGTACTACAGCCTCCCGCCGCAGGACGCCGTCGAGGCGCACTTCCGCACGGTCGCGGACGCCTGCGGGCTGCCGGTCCTGCTCTACGACATCCCGGGTCGCACCGGCACCCGTATCGCGACGGACACCGTGCTGCGGCTGGCGGACCATCCGCGGATCGTCGGCGTGAAGGACTGCGCGTACGACGTCCTCGGCAGTCAGAAGGTCATGTCCCGGACGGAGTCGGCGTACTACGCGGGCTGCGACGAGTTCAATTTGGCGCTGTACGCGGTGGGCGGCGCCGGCTGCGTCAGCACGGTGGCCAACGTGCTCCCCGGCCTGCCGCGGGCGGTCTTCGACGCGTTCGACGCCGGTGACACGGCGGGTGCGCGCCGGCTGCAACTGGCCGCGACACCGCTGATCGAGGCGATGATGGCGTCGGGCCTGCCCGGCACGGTCACGGCGAAGGCCCTGCTCGGCGCCCTCGGGCTGCCCGCGGGTCCGGTGCGGGCACCGCTGCTGCCCGCCGGCCGCGAGGCGACCGACGGGCTGCTCGCCGCCTACGAGGAGACGCGGGCGGCGGTGCGGTGATCAGATCCGGCGTACGTACGCCTCCGGTTCGTCGATCCGCTGCCACCGCCCGGCCGCCTTGACCAGGGCGTTCTGCAGCAGGTCCTCCCCCGCGTGCCGGTCGCCCCCGCAGAGCGGCACGGCGGTCCTCAGCAGCGCCGACGATCTGGTCGCCACGAACTCCCGGAAGCTGTTCTGCTCATCGGCATTCATCGTCACCTTCGCTCCCTGGTGGGCCTGTTGCCCTCCCGCATGGATGTGGACGGGTCCGGGAGCCTGACGCTATGCCTGTGTGCGGAGAAAAGCTGTGCGCGAAAAATCTGTGCGCGCAGAAAAGGAGCGGTCGCCCCACGTGGGGCGCCCGCTCCTTTCGAGTGGCGAGCGGGCGTCTCAGGCTCCGGCCGGGAAGCCCGCCGCCCTGGTCCAGCGAAGCGTCTCTCCGCCCCCGCTGAAGGTGGTCTTCTTGCCTCCGGGTGCGATGACGATCTTCTCCCAGCCGTCGAAGTCCGTCGTGAGGTGCTTCGCCCACTTCGTCAGCGGTCCGAAGGACACCGCGGCGACCGACTCGGTCGGCGGCTCGCCGTCCGCGCAGTACGGACCGAAGTCGCCGAAGGCCGCGACGGTGCCGTCCTTGGCCTTGAGGGTGATGCCCTGGCAGGCGTCGGCCTTGGTGCGGTACACCGCGGCGGGCTTGGACCACCCCTTGGCGCGGGGACTGTAGTCCTGCACGTAGAGCCCCTTGCCCCGCAGGTAGTACATGGCCACGCGACGCTTGTCGGCGAGCTTGACCTGAGCGTCGAACGGGCTCGGGCTGCCGCTCCAGGGGATGTCGCTCCTCCCCAGCGGATGGCTGTGGTCGCCGGTCGCCGCCCGGCTCACCACCTGCGCGGCGCTTCGGACGTCGTCCCGTGGCTGACCCGCGCTCTGCCCGCACCCGGCGGCCAGGCCGAGCGCCGCGACGGCACCGAGGGCCAGGGCCCGTGCACCCGTTCTGTTCATGTCGCTCCCCCTGTGGCGTACGTCAGTTGTGGCTGTGCAGCACGTCGTTCAGGCCGCCCCACACCGCGTTGTTCGGGCGGGCCTCGACGGCGCCGGTGACCGAGTTGCGGCGGAAGAGGATGTTCGAGGCGCCGGAGAGCTCGCGGGCCTTGACGATCTGTCCGTCGGGCATCGTCACGCGGGTGCCCGCGGTGACGTACAGACCGGCCTCGACGACGCACTCGTCGCCCAGCGCGATGCCGACGCCCGCCTCGGCGCCGATCAGGCAGCGCTCGCCGATGACGATGCGGACGTTGCCGCCGCCGGACAGCGTGCCCATCGTGGAGGCGCCGCCGCCGATGTCCGAGCCGTCGCCGACGACGACACCGGCGGAGATGCGGCCCTCGACCATGGAGGTGCCGAGCGTGCCCGCGTTGAAGTTCACGAAGCCCTCGTGCATGACCGTGGTGCCCTCGGCGAGGTGCGCGCCGAGCCGGACCCGGTCGGCGTCGGCGATGCGGACGCCCTTGGGCGCGACGTAGTCCGTCATGCGCGGGAACTTGTCGACGGACGTCACGGCGAGGTGCAGGCCCTCGGCGCGGGCGTTGAGCCGCACCTTCTCCAGGTCGTCGACGGCGACCGGACCGAGCGAGGTCCACGCGACGTTGGCGAGGAAGGCGAACTGGCCGTCCAGGTTCACGCCGTGCGGGCGCACCAGGCGGTGGCTGAGCAGGTGCAGGCGCAGGTAGACGTCGTGGGCGTCCAGCGGCTTGTCGTCGAGGGACGCGATGACCGTACGCACGGCGATGACCTCCACGCCGCGGCGGGCGTCCGGGCCCATCGCCTTGGCGGCGCCGTCGCCGAGCAGTTCCACGGCGCGCTCGGCGGTCAGCCGCTCGCTGCCCGCGGGGCCCGGCTCTGCGGTGAGCTCGGGCGCGGGGAACCAGGTGTCGAGAACGGTGCCGTCGGCGGTGACGGTGGCGAGGCCTGCGGCGACGGCGCCGGTGGTGCGGGAAGCATGCGTGTCGGTCATGGGTGAAACCTAACCGGAGGTGCGGCGCGCGGGCGAACCGGTCTCAGGGTGCGGGCTGCCGGTGGCGCCGCCCGCGGCGACGGCGGCGGACCTTTCGCGGCCCCCGCCCCGCCCCGCCGCGAGGACCACGCACCCCGCCGCTCCCGCGAGCGCCGCGCAGAGCGGCCACAGCAGCCCCGGCGCCGCGGTGTACAGCGCGCCGCCGAGCGGGGCCGACAGCACGACGCCGCTGACGGAGACGCCCGAGTACAGGCTCTGGAAGCGGCCCTGCGCGTGCGCGGGCGCGTGGTCGGCGACGTACGCGGTGGCCGGTGTCTTGTAGAGGATCTCGCCCGCGGTGAGCAGCAGCATCATGGCCACGGCGGTGGCGGTCCCGGTGCCGAGGGCGAGCACGGCGTAGCCCGCGCCGACGAGCAGCAGCCCGGCCCCGATGATCCGCAGCGGCGCGCGACCGCGCAGCGCGAGGGTGGCGGGGAGT
The DNA here is from genome assembly GCF_042881135.1 of Streptomyces sp. NPDC058284. Classification (NCBI taxonomy): domain Bacteria; kingdom Bacillati; phylum Actinomycetota; class Actinomycetes; order Kitasatosporales; family Streptomycetaceae; genus Streptomyces; species Streptomyces sp. NPDC058284. Next base: position 28,598 of record NZ_JBHVYE010000039.1, on the reverse strand, counting down.
TCGAGGAGGAGGATGACGCCGCCGTTGATCGCCAGGAGCCAGCCGTAGACGCCGGTGCCGAGGCCGTGCCGGTCGAGGTCGACGGGGAGCGTCGAGTACTGCTGGCGGTAGACGAGGTCGGTGACGAGGATCGCGGCGAGCAGGACGAGGACGGTGGGGCGCTCGCGCAGGGCGGCGCGGACGCCCTGCTCCGGGCCGACGGTCCCGGCCGCCTGCCCGCGCGACGCGCCGTGCGACGGCAGCACCCGCCAGGCGTACGCGGCGAAGACGAGCGTGCCGATTCCGTCGACGACGAAGAGCGAGGTGTACGAGGTGTGGGCGATGAGCAGCGCGCCCAGCGGGGGTCCGACGGTGAAGCCCGCGTTGGCCGCGAAGCGCATCACGGCGAAGCCCTGGCGGCGCGCGCCCTCGGGCACGGTGACGGCGACGAGGGCGCCGTTGGCGGCGCGCACGCAGCCGCCCGCGTACTGGCCGACGGCCGGCACCACGTACAGCAGCGCGGCGGGCAGGACGGGCAGCGCGAGTACGCCCGCGCCGCTGATCAGGGAACCGGTGAGGAGCACGCGGCGGTGGCCGAACCGGTCGCCGAACCAGCCGCCGGTGAAGTTGCCCGCGACCATCCCCGCGCCGCCGATGCCGCTGATCAGACCGGCCACGGCGGCGGAGAGGCCGCGCTCGTCGGTGAGGTAGACGAAGAAGTAGACGAAGGTGAAGGCGACGACCATGTTGAAGAACTGGCCGGCGGCGAGCAGCCACACGGTCCTCGGCACGTCCCGCAGCCCTTGTCCCGGCGTCCGCTCCCGCTGTCGACCGCGCTTACCCCGCACCATGCCACCCCCATCGGCCCAGGCCCACGCCCGAGTCAGTTCCTTTTGGGAACGGACTATGTCAGGATGGCGGCCATGGCGCAACGGACCCGGCTCGACGACGATCACTGCGCCATCGCGCAGGCCCTGGACGTCGTGGGCGACTGGTGGACCCTGCTGATCGTGCGCGACGCGGCGCGCGGGGTCCACCGCTTCGACGCGCTCCAGCGCGAACTGGGCCTGTCCCGCAAGGTGCTGACCGAGCGGCTGCGGCTCCTGGTCGACGCGGGCGTACTCGCCCGTGTCCCCTACCAGGACCGCCCGGTGCGCCACGAGTACCGCCTGACGCCGCGCGGCCGCGCGCTGCTGCCCGTTCTTGTCGCCCTCCAGGACTGGGGCGACACCTGGATCCTCGGAGAGGGAGAGACGATGGCGACCGCGACGGAGGCGTCCCTGGAGGCGCAGCGGGTCCACGCGCTGCTCGGCACGCGCGTGCCGGAACTCCAACTGGCCGGCCGGGGGGGCGCATTGCTCGACCCGGTGGCCGCGGACACACCCTGCACCGTCCTGTACTGCTTCCCCGGCGCGTACGCCCGGCAGGAGGCCTACCCGCCCGGCTGGTCGCAGATCCCCGGCGCGCGCGGCTGCACGCTGGAGTCCTGCACCTACCGCGACCGGCTCGCGGAGTTCACCGCGGCGGGCGCGACCGTGCACGGCGTGTCCTCCCAGCGCCCCGACGAGCAGCGAGCGTTCGCCGAGAAGGAGGGCCTGCGTTTCCCGCTGCTCTCGGACGCCGACCTGGCGCTCACGGCGGCGCTGCGCCTGCCGACGTTCCGCGCGGCGGGCGTGAGCCGGATGAAGCGGCTGACGCTGGTGGTGGACCGCGACCGGGTGGTGCGGGACGTGCAGTATCCGGTCACCGACATCACGGCGAGCGTGGAGGCGGCCCTGGTGACGGTCAAGTCCCTGACACCAGCAGCCGGTTGAGCACCTCCCGCGTATACCCCTCGTCGTACTCGCCGCCGGTGATCAGCACTTGCAGGCAGATGCCGTCCATCAGGGCGACGAGGGCGCGGGCGGTGACCGGATCGGTGCGCCGCTCCAGCAGTTCGGCCAGCCCCGCGCACCACTCGGCGGCGACCGGGCGCAGGGCGGGCCTGCGCAGCGCGGCGAGGTAGAGCTCGTACTCCAGCTCAAGCCCCGCACGCTCGCCCGCGAACCACTCGGCGAGCAGCCGGGCGAGCTCCCCCGCGATGTCGGCCCCCGGGTCCTCGAACACGCCGCCCGCGTCCACCACCTTCGCGAAGCTCTCGTTGGTCTGCCGCAGCGCGGCCACCATCAGCTCGTCGAGCGTCTTGAAGTGGTACGTGGTCGAGCCCAGCGGCACATCGGCCTCGGCGGCGACCGAGCGGTGGCTGAGCCCGCCGATCCCCTTCGCGGCGACCACGCGGATCGCCGCGTCGATGATGCGCTGCCTGCGCTCGGGGTCGTAACGGCGGACCATCAGTGCGCACCGCCCAGATTGAGCACGACGACGCCCGCGATCACGAGCGCGATCCCACTCATCTTGAGCAGCCCCGCCGGCTCCCCCAGGAACAGCATCCCGATCGCCGCGACGGCCGCCGTGCCGATGCCCGCCCAGATGGCGTAGGCGGTCCCCACGGAGAGCGTCTTGAGGGTCTGCGCGAGCAGCGTGAAGGCGAGCAGATATCCGGCGACGGTGATGAGCGAGGGCCACAGCTTGCTGAACCCCTCGCTGTACTTCATGGCCGTGGTCCCGGCCACCTCCGCAGCGATCGCCGCGGCCAGCAGTGCGTATCCCATGCGTACGAGTGTACATATCGTTGCGTACGAGCGTACGTAACGCCGGACGCACGTCGGCCCCCCGTGCCCGAAGGCGCGGGGGGCCGATGCGTCAGCCGTGGCTCGGAGCTGGGATCAGACGTTGAACCCCAGCGCCCGAAGCTGCTCGCGGCCATCGTCCGTGATCTTGTCCGGGCCCCACGGCGGCATCCAGACCCAGTTGATCCTGAGTTCGTTGACGATGCCCTCCGTGGCGGACTTCGCCTGGTCCTCGATGACGTCCGTCAGCGGGCACGCCGCCGACGTCAGCGTCATGTCGATCGTGGCGATGTTCGCGTCGTCGATGTGCACGCCGTAGATCAGGCCGAGGTTGACGACGTCGATGCCCAGCTCGGGGTCGACGACGTCGTACAGCGCCTCGCGGACCTCTTCCTCCGAAGCGGGCTTCGTCGTGAGTGTCTCGTTCTCGCTCATGCCGTCTTCCTCTCAGCGGCCCCGTCGGTCTCTCCCAGCGCCTGGGCCGTCGCGTCCTTCCAGGCCATCCAGCTCAGCAGGGCGCACTTCACCCGCGCCGGGTACTTGGAGACACCGGCGAACGCGACCGCGTCCTCCAGGATCTCCTCCATCGCGTCGTCCGGCTCCAGCTTGCCCTTGGACTGCATCAGCTCCAGGAAGACCTCCTGGACCTTCTGCGCCTCCGCGAGCTCCTTGCCGACCAGGAGGTCGTTCAGGACGGACGCGCTGGCCTGGCTGATGGAGCAGCCCTGCCCCTCGTACGACACGTCGGCGATGGTCGACCCGTCGTACTTCACGCGCAGCGTGATCTCGTCGCCGCACGTCGGGTTGACGTGGTGCACCTCGGCGTCACCATCGCGCAGACCACGCCCGTGCGGGTGCTTGTAGTGGTCCAGGATGACTTCCTGGTACATCGAATCCAGCTTCACGTTGCCCAGCCAGCCCCTCAGCCGAAGAAGTTCCGTACGTGCTCCAGGCCGTCGACGAGAGCGTCGATCTCGCCGGGCGTGGAGTACAGATAGAACGACGCTCGCGTGGTCGCAGGAATTCCGTAGCGGAGGCAGACGGGCCGTGCGCAGTGGTGGCCGACGCGGACCGCGATGCCCTGCTCGTCGAGGACCTGGCCCACGTCGTGCGGGTGGATGTCACCGAGCGTGAAGGAGATCGCGGCGCCGCGCTCCTCGGCCGTCGTCGGGCCGATGATGCGGAGGTCGGGGACCTCCAGGAGGCGCTTGACCGCGTACTCGGTGATCGCGTGCTCGTGCGCGGCGATCTTGTCCATGCCGATGGCCGAGAGGTAGTCCACGGCCGCGCCCAGGCCGACGGCCTGGGAGACCGGCGGCGTGCCGGCCTCGAACTTGTGCGGCGCGGGAGCGTACGTCGACGAGTTCATCGACACGGTCTCGATCATCTCGCCGCCGCCGAGGAAGGGCGGGAGGTCCTCCAGGAGCTCCTGCCGTCCCCACAGCACGCCGATGCCCGTCGGGCCGCACATCTTGTGGCCGGTGAAGGCCACGAAGTCGGCCTGGAGCGCCTGCACGTCCAGCGGCATGTGCGGGGCGGCCTGCGAGGCGTCGATGAGGACGAGCGCGCCGACCTCCTGCGCACGGCGGACGATCGCCTCGACGGGGTTGTGCGTGCCCAGGATGTTCGAGACCAGGACGAAGGAGACGATCTTCGTCTTCTCCGTGATGATCTCGTCGATGTTGGACAGGTCGAGCCGGCCGTCGTCCGTGAGGCCGAACCACTTCAGCTTCGCGCCCGTGCGCTGCGAGAGCAGCTGCCACGGAACGATGTTGGAGTGGTGCTCCATCTCCGTGATGACGATCTCGGTCTCGTGGTCCACGCGGTAGGGCTCGTCGGCCCAGCCCAGCATGTTGGCCACGAGGTTGAGCGACTCCGAGGCGTTCTTGGTGAAGATCACCTCGTCGCGGCTCGGCGCGTTGATGAACGCGGCGACCTTGTCACGCGCGCCCTCGTACAGCGCGGTGGCCTCCTCGGCGAGGACGTGCACGCCGCGGTGGACGTTGGCGTTGTGCTGCTCGTAGTACTCGTTCAGCACGTCGAGGACCTGGCGCGGAGTCTGCGAGGTCGCCGCATTGTCCAGGTACACGAGCTTCTTGCCGTCGTGGATCCTGCGATCCAGGATCGGGAAGTCCTTGCGGATCGCCTCGGTGTCGAGGAGGCCGGAAAGCCCCTGGTGGGCCACTGTCACGCGGATGCGCCGCCCTTCGTGTAGGCCTCGTAGCCCTCGGCCTCCAGCTTGTCGGCGAGCTCGGCGCCGCCGGACTCGGCGATGCGGCCGTTGGCGAAGACGTGCACGAAGTCGGGCTTGATGTAGCGCAGGATGCGCGTGTAGTGCGTGATCAGCAGGGTGCCGACCTCGCCGGTCTCGCGGACGCGGTTGACGCCGTCCGAGACCTGGCGCAGGGCATCGACGTCCAGGCCGGAGTCCGTCTCGTCGAGGATCGCGATCTTCGGCTTGAGGAGCTCCATCTGGAGGATCTCGTGGCGCTTCTTCTCACCGCCGGAGAAGCCCTCGTTCACGTTGCGCTCGGCGAAGGCCGGGTCCATCTGGAGCTGCTCCATCGCGGACTTGACCTCCTTCACCCAGGTGCGCAGCTTGGGGGCCTCGCCGCGGATCGCCGTCGCCGACGTGCGCAGGAAGTTGGAGACCGAGACGCCGGGGACCTCGACCGGGTACTGCATGGCGAGGAACATGCCGGCACGGGCGCGCTCGTCGACGGACATCTCCAGGACGTCCTCGCCGTCGAGGGTGACGGTGCCCTTGGTGATCGTGTACTTGGGGTGACCGGCGATGGAGTAGGCGAGCGTCGACTTGCCGGAGCCGTTCGGGCCCATGATGGCGTGGGTCTCGCCCTGCTTCACGGTCAGATCGACGCCCTTGAGGATCTCCTTGGTGGAGTTGTCGGCCTCGACGGTGACGTGCAGGTCCTTGATTTCAAGCGTTGCCATGGGTGCCTCAGGACTCCTGGGAGAGGGAGACGAGCACATCGTCCCCTTCGATCTTTACGGGGTATACGGGGACAGGGCGCGTCGCGGGGAGACCGGACGGCTTGCCGGTGCGGAGGTCGAAGGCGGAGCCGTGCAGCCAGCACTCGATCTGGCAGTCCTCCACCTCGCCCTCGGAGAGGGAGACGTTCGCGTGCGAGCAGATGTCGTTGATCGCGAACACCTCGCCCTGGGTGTGGACGACCGAGACGGGCGTGCCGTCGAGCTCCACCCGCTTGGGGGTGTCCTCCTCCAGCTCGCCGAGGCCACAGACCCGAACGAACCGAGCTTGGTCAAACGTCATGCGACGGTCGCCTCCAGCTCCTCTTCGATCTTCGCGAGGAGGCGCTCCTCGACGTCGGGCAGGCCGATCTGCTGGACCAGCTCGGCGAAGAAGCCGCGGACGACCAGGCGACGGGCGTCCTCTTCCGTGATGCCGCGCGACTGCAGGTAGAAGAGCTGCTCGTCGTCGAAGCGGCCGGTCGCAGAGGCGTGGCCCGCGCCGACGATCTCACCGGTCTCGATCTCGAGGTTCGGCACCGAGTCGACCCGCGCGCCGTCGGTGAGGACGAGGTTGCGGTTCATCTCGTACGTGTCCGTGCCCTCGGCGGCGGCCTCGATGAGGACGTCGCCGATCCACACCGCGTGGGCCTCGTCGCCCTGGAGCGCGCCCTTGTAGACGACGTTGGACTTGCAGTGCGGGGTGTTGTGGTCGACCAGGAGGCGGTGCTCCTGGTGCTGGCCCGCGTCGGTGACGTACAGGCCGAAGAGCTCGGCCTCGCCGCCGGTGCCCGCGTAGGTGACGCGCGGGTGGAGGCGCACCAGGTCGCCGCCGAAGGTGACGACGACGGACTTGAAGGAGGCGTCGCGGCCGACCAGCGCGTTGTGCTGGGCGACGTGCACCGCCTTGTCGTCCCAGTCCTGGACGGAGACGACGGTGAGCTTGGCGCCGTCGCCGACGACGAAGTCGACGTTGGCGGCGAGCACGGCGTCACCGGTGTGGTCGATGACGACGAGGGCCTCCGCGAAGGCGCCCAGCTCGATGACCTGATGCGCGAAGGCGGTGCCGCCCTCGCCGTGCACGGCGATCCGGATCGGCTCGGTGAGGACCGTCTCCTTGGGGACGGTGACGACCGAGGCCTTCTCGAAGGACGAGTACGCCTGGGCGGCGACGCGGTCGACGGGCTTGCCCGCCTTGCCGACGCGCGCGTCGTCCCGGTCGACGGTCTCCTGGATGACACCCTCGGGGGCGCTCACCTCGACGCGGATGCCACCGTCCGCCACCGCAGTACCGTCGTGCAGCCCGCGCAGCCGCTCCAGCGGCGTGAACCGCCACTCCTCCTCGCGGCCGTGCGGGACCGGGAAGCTGTCCACGTCGTAGGACGGGGGAGCGCTCATGCGGGTGGCGACGGTGGACTCGGCGGCCACCGCGATCGATCCGGCGGTGGTGCTCCCCACCGGGATATTCTGAGCCTCAGCCATGGCTGTCGTCGTGCTCTCTCTCTGCGTAAGAAGTCAGTCGCTGCGGAGGATGGTCGCCGGAATTAACCGACCGAACCCTCCATCTGCAGCTCGATCAGCCGGTTCAGCTCCAGGGCGTACTCCATGGGCAGCTCCTTGGCGATCGGCTCGACGAAGCCGCGCACGATCATCGCCATGGCCTCGAACTCCGTCATGCCGCGGCTCATCAGGTAGAAGAGCTGGTCGTCGGAGACCTTGGAGACCGTCGCCTCGTGACCCATCGACACGTCGTCCTCGCGGACGTCGACGTAGGGGTAGGTGTCGGAGCGGGAGATCGTGTCGACGAGCAGCGCGTCGCAGAGCACGTTCGACTTCGATCCGGCCGCGCCCTCACCGATCTCGACGAGGCCGCGGTACGAGGTGCGGCCGCCGCCGCGCGCCACCGACTTGGAGACGATGTTGGAGGAGGTGTTCGGCGCCATGTGGACCATCTTGGAGCCGGCGTCCTGGTGCTGGCCCTCGCCCGCGAAGGCGATGGACAGCGTCTCACCCTTGGCGTGCTCGCCCATGAGGTAGACGGCGGGGTACTTCATCGTCACCTTGGAGCCGATGTTGCCGTCGATCCACTCCATGGTCGCGCCCTCGTACGCCACGGCGCGCTTGGTGACCAGGTTGTAGACGTTGTTCGACCAGTTCTGGATCGTCGTGTAGCGGCAGCGGCCGCCCTTCTTCACGATGATCTCGACGACGGCGGAGTGCAGCGAGTCCGACTTGTAGATCGGCGCGGTGCAGCCCTCGACGTAGTGGACGTAGGCGTCCTCGTCGACGATGATCAGCGTCCGCTCGAACTGGCCCATGTTCTCCGTGTTGATGCGGAAGTAGGCCTGGAGCGGGATCTCGACGTGCACGCCCTTGGGGACGTAGATGAACGAGCCGCCGGACCACACGGCCGTGTTCAGCGAGGCGAACTTGTTGTCACCGACGGGGATGACGGTTCCGAAGTACTCCTTGAAGAGCTCCGGGTGCTCCTTCAGCGCCGTGTCGGTGTCCAGGAAGATGACGCCCTGCTCCTCCAGGTCCTCGCGGATCTGGTGGTAGACGACCTCGGACTCGTACTGGGCGGCGACACCGGCGACGAGGCGCTGCTTCTCCGCCTCGGGGATGCCGAGCTTGTCGTACGTGTTCTTGATGTCCTCGGGCAGGTCCTCCCAGGACTCCGCCTGCTTCTCCGTGGAGCGCACGAAGTACTTGATGTTGTCGAAGTCGATGCCCGACAGGTCCGAGCCCCAGTTCGGCATGGGCTTCTTGTCGAAGAGGCGCAGGCCCTTGAGGCGGAGCTTGGTCATCCACTCCGGCTCGGACTTCTTGGCCGAGATGTCCCGGACGACGTCCTCGTTGATGCCGCGCTTGGCAGAGGCACCGGCCGCGTCGGAGTCGGCCCAGCCGTATTCGTAGTTGCCCAGACCCTCGAGTTCGGGGTGGGCAGTCTCCGTGGGGAGCGTCATGCGGGGTTCCTCCCGGCCGTGCTTGCTGATGCTGATGTGGTGGTCCGTGTGGTGCTGTCGCTGTCGCCGCTGGTGCCACTGCGCGGGATGAACGTCGTGCAGACGCCGTCTCCGTGGGCGATCGTGGCGAGACGCTGCACATGCGTGCCGAGCAGCGTGGAGAAGAATTCCGTCTCCGCCTCGCACAGCTGCGGGTACTGCTCGGCGACATGCGCGACAGGGCAGTGATGCTGGCAGAGCTGCTCGCCGACCGGTGCGCTGCGCGCCGTGGCAGCGTACCCGTCGGCGGTCAATGCCTTCGCGAGGGCCTCGGTGCGCTCCGCGGGCGGCGCGGCGTCCACGGCCCGCTTGTACGCCTCCGCCTGGGCGGCGATCCGCGCCCTGGCGAACTCGACGACCGCGCCCTCGCCGTGGTGCTCGGTGATCCACCGGAGCGCGTCCGCGGCCAGCTTGTCGTACGACTGGTCGAAGGCGTCGCGGCCACAGTCGGTCAGCGCGAAGACCTTGGCGGGCCGGCCCCGGGTCCTGGCCCCGTAGACCCGCTGCTCGCGGGGTTCCACGACGTTCTCATGGGCGAGGGCGTCGAGGTGGCGGCGGACGGCCGCCTGGGTGAGGCCGAGGCGCTTGGCGAGGTCGGCGACGGTGGACGGGCCGTGGTCCAGGATGGAGCGCGCGACCCGGTTGCGCGTGGAGTGGTCCGAGCGCATCCCGGCCGCGAGTTCCTCCTGCGGAGCCTCGCCAACGTTTTTCACAACGCCATTGTTGCGTAATTCCTCAGGGCCTGACAACCCGTGTCCAGAGCGCCCACCGGTGCGCTGCATCACTTAGGCATACCTAAGCTGACCTGCGGAAACGATCACTGATCGATCAAAGCGCACCGCCCACGCAGCATGGCCCGCAGGCTCCTCCACCATGCCGGCACCCCCTCCGACCGGCCCTTTGTGCCAGTACGCGGCCGAACTCCGCCGCCCCGCCCGACCCGGCCCCCGCCGCCGTCCCTAGACTGGCTCACCATGCGAAACGAGCCCGTCGTCCAGATCCGGAATCTGGTCAAGCGGTACGGAGACAAGACCGCGGTGGACGGTCTCGACCTGACGGCCGGGGCAGGCGTCACCGCCGTCCTCGGCCCCAACGGCGCGGGCAAGACCACCACGATCGAGACCTGCGAGGGCTACCGGAAGCCGGACTCCGGCACCGTCCGCGTCCTCGGCCTCGACCCGGTGCGCGAGGCCGAGACGCTGCGGCCCCGCATCGGCGTGATGCTCCAGTCCGGCGGCGTCTACTCCGGCGCCCGCGCCGATGAGATGCTCCGCCACGTGGCCAAGCTGCACGCGCGCCCCCTCGACGTCGACGCGCTGATCGAGCGCCTCGGCCTGGAGAGCTGCGGCCGCACCACCTACCGCAGGCTCTCCGGCGGCCAGCAGCAGCGCCTCGCGCTCGCGATGGCCGTGGTCGGCAGGCCCGAGCTGGTCTTCCTCGACGAGCCGACGGCGGGCCTCGACCCGCAGGCGCGCCGGGCCACCTGGGACCTCGTACGCGATCTGCGCCGCGACGGCGTCGGCGTCATCCTCACCACGCACCACATGGACGAGGCCGAGGAACTCTCCGACGACGTCGCGATCATCGACGCGGGCCGGGTCATCGCCCAGGGCAGCCCCGACACGCTGTGCCGCGGCGGCGCCGAGAACACCCTCCGCTTCACCGGCCGCCCAGGACTGGACGTCGCCTCGCTGCTCAAGGCGCTCCCCCCGGACTCGGCCGCGGCGGAACTGACCCCCGGCTCCTACCGCGTGAGCGGCACGGTCGACCCGCAGCTGCTCGCCACGGTCACCACGTGGTGCGCGCAGCACGGCGTGATGCCGGACCGCATCTCGGTCGAACGCCACACTCTCGAAGACGTCTTCCTGGAGCTCACCGGCAAGGAGTTGCGCTCATGACGCAAGCCCACTCGTCCTTCGGCCGGGGGCCCGGGGATTGTCCCCAGGCAAGGCACAGCCTCGAACTCACGGGCAGGGAGCCACGCGGATGAGCGCCGCCGGTACGTACACGCCGGAGCCGGGCGCCGCCCCGCTCCCCCGCATGATCGCCGCGCAGGCGGCGCTCGAGACGAAGATGCTGCTGCGCAACGGCGAGCAGCTGCTCCTCACCATCGTGATCCCGACCCTGCTGCTCGTCCTCTTCAGCGCCGTCGACATCGTCGACACGGGCGACGGGGACGCGGTCGACTTCCTCGCGCCCGGCGTCCTCGCGCTCGCCGTCATGTCGACGGCCTTCACCGGCCAGGCCATCGCGACGGGCTTCGAACGGCGCTACGGCGTGCTCAAGCGACTCGGCGCCTCGCCGCTCCCGCGCTGGGGCCTGATGACGGCGAAGACCCTCTCGGTGCTGGTCACCGAGGTCCTGCAGATCGTGCTGCTCACCGTCATCGCGTTCGCCCTCGGCTGGTCGCCGCACGGCAACCCCCTCTCCGTGCTCCTGCTCCTGGTGCTCGGCACGGCGGCCTTCTCCGGCCTCGGCCTGCTGATGGCGGGCACCCTCAAGGCCGAGGCGACGCTCGGCGCGGCGAACCTCGTCTTCCTGCTCCTGCTCCTGGGCGGCGGCGTCATCGTCCCCCTCGACAAGTTCCCCGACGCGGCCCGCACGGTGCTCGACCTGCTGCCCGTCTCGGCGCTCTCGGACGGACTGCGCGACGTCCTCCAGCACGGTGCGGGCATGCCGTGGGGCGACCTCGGGATCCTCGCGGTGTGGGCGGTGCTCGGCCTCGGCGCGGCGGCGAGATTCTTCCGCTGGGAGTGACGCGCGCGGGGCGGGGCTCCCCCGCCGCGAATGACGTGTGCACGGAGCGGGCACTCCCGTTCCGTGGCCGACACCCCGGAATTACCCGGACCGCGCCGGGTCCGCGCCCTGCAGCCCCTGCTGCACGACGTGGTGATCTGCGTCGCGGCGCCCGCCTTCACCGCGTCGTCCCGCGACGGCCAGCTCCGCGGCGCCCGGGCCGACGGCTTCTACGACCACGACCGCAGGCTCCTGCACACCCTGCGCCTGCTGGTCGACGGCCGTGAGCCCGAGCCCGTCGGCGTCCAGCCGCTCGGCCCCCACCAGGTCCGCTTCACCTCCGTGCACCGCTGCCCGGGCGACGGCACGGCCGACCCGACACTGATCGTCGAGCGGGTGCGCACCGCGGGCGAGGGCGAGACGGTCCTGCTGCGCAACGTCGGCCCCGCCGTCCGCCGGCTGCGGGTGGAGCTGGCCGCCGCCACCGACCTGGCCGACATCGCCGACGTGAAGCGCGGACTCCCCGGGCGCGCCGTGCCCCCGTCGGTGGACGGCGGGGACCCGGCCCTCGCCTGGCGCGCCCCCAACGGCCGCGCGCGGGTCGCCGTGACGGGCCCGGCCGAGCCCGAGACGTCGGCAGGCCCGACGCGCGGCACCTTCACCTGGCGCCGGGTCGAGCTGCCGCCGGGCGGCTCCTGGCTGGTCCGGCTCGCCGTCACGGGCCGCGCGGTGCCCGCCCCGCCGGACCACCCGGTCGCCGCTTCCCCGTACGTGCCCTGGTCGGAGCCGGTGGTCCGGGGCGACCGGCGGCTCGTCGCCCTGGTCCGCCAGGGCCTCGCCGATCTGCGGGCGCTGCGGCTCGCGGACGGCTCGGGACGCAGGTCGGCGCCCCGCGACGACCAGTTCATCGCTGCGGGCTGCCCCTGGTACCTGACGCTCTTCGGCAGGGACTCCATCTGGTCGGCCCGCATGCTGCTGCCGCTCGGCACCGAACTGGCCCGCGGCACCCTGTGGACCCTCGCCCGCCGGCAGGGAACGGTCCACGACGAGTTCCGCGAGGAGGCGCCGGGGCGGATCCTGCACGAGCTGCGGCCCGCGGAGTCGCAGCACGGCCACGGCCTCCTGCTCCCCGCCCACTACTACGGCTCCGTCGACGCGACCCCGCTCTTCGTCTCGCTCCTCGTCGACGCCTGGCGCTGGGGCCTGCCCGCCGCCGACGTCGACGGCCTCCTGCCGTACGCGGAGCGGGCGATGGACTGGATCGTCACCACCTGCGGCAAGGACAAGGACGGGCTGCTGCGCTACTACCCGCGCCCCGGCGGCCTGCTCCACCAGTCCTGGAAGGACTCCGTCGACGCGGTGCGCGACGCGGCGGGCCGGCGCGTCGAACCGCCGCTGGCCATCTGCGAGGTGCAGGGATACGCCTACGAGGCCGCGGCCGGGCTCGCCGACCTGCTGCACTCCCGCGGGGCGGAGCGGCGGGCCAGGACGCTGCGCGGGTGGGCCGCGGCGCTCCGCCGCCGCTTCGCCGACGCCTTCTGGATCGACAGCAAGGAGGGCCCGGCCCCCCGCTACGTCGCCATCGCCGTCGGACTCGGCCTCGATCCGGTCAGCGGCGCGGCCTCCAACATGGGCCAGCTGCTCGCCACCGGCATCCTCGACCGGGACGGCTGCGCCGACGTCGCCGCCTGGCTCGCCGCGCCGGGGCTGAACTCTGGCTGGGGGCTGCGCAGCCGGTCCGCCGCCGTGCCGGGCTTCAACCCGCTGAGCTACCACGGCGGTTCGGTGTGGACCCACGACACGGCGATCGCCGTGCAGGGCCTGTGCGCGTCGGGCCACCACGCCGAGGCCGCGGTGCTCACCGACGGCCTGCTCGACGCGGCGGTCCACTTCTCGTACCGGATGCCGGAGCTGTACGCCGGTGACGCACGGACCGAGAACTCCCCCGCCCCGCTCGCCTACCCGGCAGCCTGCCGTCCGCAGGGCTGGTCCGCGGCGTCGGGTGTGGCGGTGCTCGCGGCCCTGCTCGGCCTGCGCCCCGACGCGCACCGTCGGCGGCTCGGGGTGCGCCCGCTCCACCCGGAACTGCTCGGCCCGCTCTCCGTGACGGGACTGCGCCTCGCCGGTGCGGAGCTCTCCGTACGGGTCGACCGGGACGGCCGGGCGACGGTGGCGGGGCTGCCGGAGGGGTGGCTGAGCGACACCGGCGCGGACAACGGCTCGGGCACCGGTTCAGGTGTCGGTTCAGGTGCCGGTCCAGGTGCCGGTCCAGGCACTGCTTCAGACACCGGTGCGCGCGCAGGCCCCGACCTGGCCCGCTGACGCCCCGTCCGCCCGGGCGAGCAGCCTGCGGTACTCGCTCTGCATCTGCCCCAGGTACATCGTGCGCAGATCGAAGTGCTCCCTGACGTGGGCCCGTCCGCGCAGCCCCATCAGACGTCCGGTCTCCCGGCGGTCGAGCAGTTCGGCGAGGCGCACGGCGAGCAGTCCGGCGAGCTGCTCCGTGTCCCGGCCGGGCACGAGGTAGCCGATCACCCCGTCGTCGTCGACGCCCTCGTCGAGGCCGCCCATCCGGGTCACGACGACGGGCCGCGCCGCGGACATCGCCTCCAACGGGGCGAGCCCCATCGGCTCATTGAAGACGGAGGGGTAGACGACGACGGTGGACTCCGCGTAAAGATCAGGCATTTGTTCGACGCCTGCCTCGACGAAATCCACGTACGGCTCCAAGTGGCGCTCTTCGATTTCCTTTTCGAGGTTTTCCCTGAAACCGATCTTCTCGCCGTGGAAATCGACCGTCTGCCGGGTGTCCGTGAGGACGAGCCGAGGGGTGAATGCGCACATGCGGCGTTTGACGATCAGGTCGAGCGCGGCGACGGCGAGCATCGCGCCCTTGTCCGGGATCAGCCGCGCGGGCAGCAGCACCGTGCCGGGCCGCGGCGCGACGTCGAGCGGGGGGATCTTCGCGTACGCCTCGGTGTCGATGCCCAGGTAGGTGCGCTCGGCCCGCACGCCGAGCACGTCGGCGCAGGCGGTCCGCAGGAAGGCGGAGACGGCGTAGTGCCCGTCCCACTGGGCCGCGTCGAGCGTGGAACCCCGGCTCCCCGGCTCGCCCCAGATGCTGTGGTACGTGTGGCAGAGCACCAGCCGCAGCGGCTCGCGCAGCGCCTCCAGGGCCCTGGCCGGGTCCGCGCTGAAGTGGTGCAGGTTGTGGCAGTGGACCACCCTGATGCCCCGCTCGCCGAGGACGTCGGCGAACCACCGGGTGAGCTGGTGCCGGTCGTCGGGACCGCGCTCCACCCGGGCGAGGTCGAGGGCCGGGTGGGTGAGCACCTCCACGTCCGGCCGGCCGGACGCCTTGGCCTTGAGCGTCCCGGTGAGCACGGTGACACGGTTTCCCTGCCGCGCCAGCAGTCGCGAATAGTCCCACAAATGGGATTCGACCCCACCGACGCAGGGCGGAAAGGACCAGTGGACCAACGCGATATGCATCCCGGACCCCGGGGGTTGATCCTTCGTGCCGAGATCCATACCGCCTCCGTACCGTCGATTCCGCGAAGCGCAGATATTAGTCCCGGAATCCGCTGCGGCCGTATTCCGGTCCGGCCACTTTTCCCCCGAGAATAAGAGTGTGCTGCGCACGGCACGGCCAGACGGTCAGGGGGAACTGATGTCCGTATTGATTTCGGGATTGGTCACCGGCGCACGCAAGCAGTTCGGCACGGTACGCAGGCGGGCCACCAACACGGTGAAGCGGCTCACCGCCGGCGCCACCGCGCTCTCCGGCGTGGCGATCGCCCTGGTGACGCTCCTGAAGGACAAGACGAGCGGACCGCTGATGTGGATCCTCGTCGGCTGCATCGTGCTGTGCATGGTGACTCTCGTCGGCGCGGCCACCCCGCCGCACGCGCGCTCCGCCGGGGAGGCCCCTTCGACCGCCTTCCCGCCCAACAACCTCCCTTTCCGGTCACGGTACTTCGTCGGCCGCGCGAGGGAAATGGCCCGGATCGAGCGGACGCTGCGCCCCGCCCGCACCCCGAAGGACCGGCGCGTCTGCGTCATCCACGGCACTGGCGGCGTCGGCAAGTCCCAGCTGGCCACCGCGTACGCACACGACAAGCTGGCCCACCACACCCTCACCCGCTGGCTCAACGCCACCAGCCCCGACCGGCTGCTGTGCGACCTCCTCGATCTCGCCACCCTGCTCGGCATCGCCGACCACGAGTCGAAGACCGTCGTCCTGACCCGGCTGTGGAGCTGGCTGCGCGACCACCCCGACTGGCTCCTGATCTACGACAACGTCCAGCTCGACGGCGCCGAGCCGCACGCCGACGGGCCCGTCGACCGCCAGCAGCGGCTGCAGCCCCTGCTGCCGCCCGAAGGCGTCGGCGAAGTACTGATCACCACCCAGCTGCGCGAGGGCTGGACCGGCCTCTGCCCCGACCCCGTCGAGCTCAGCGTCTACGACGAGGCCGACGGCATGGCCTTCCTGCGGCTGCGCACCGGCTCGGCCGCCGACGAGCGGCTCGCCCGGCTCGGCGAACAGCTCGGCTGGCAGCCCCTCGCCCTGGAGCAGGCCGGGGCGTACATCGAACAGGCGGAGATCAGCGTCGAGGGCGAGGACTTCGAGGGCTACCTGGAGCGGCTGTCAGAGCGGAGCGCCGACAGCGACGCGAGGACCTTCCAGCTGGCGATCGAGCGGGTCGGCGCCCAGCACCCCGCCGCCGAGGACCTGCTGCGGCTGTGCTCCTTCCTCGCCTCCGAGGACGTGCCGCGCACCATGCTCTTCCGGGCCCGCGCGGTCCTGCCCGACCGGCTGCGGCTGGTCATGGAGGACCAGCTCGCCTTCACCCGGCTGGTCCTCAAGCTGGTCGACCACTCGCTGATGACCCGCCACGGCGGCGGCCGGACGAAGGACGTGACGTACGGGATCCACTCCCGGGTGCAGATCTTCATCCGCTCCCGGCTGACGGGCCACGAACGCCTGGAGTGGTCGCAGGCCGCCGTCCGGCTGATAGAGACCGCCTTCCCGCAGACCCCCGAGCAGCTCGACTCGCGGGTCGACTGCGAACGCCTCATGCCGCACGTCGACGCGGTCACCGCCGAGCCCGCCTGGGCCGCCGACAGCGAGAGGGACGGCGACGGCGAGCTGGGCGCGGCGCAGGACCCGGAGGCGCTGATGCGGCTGCTGCACCGGGCGGGCTGCTACCAGAACCACCGCTGCGACTGGGAGAGCGCGCTGGCCTTCTTCAGCCGGGAGGCGGAGCTGCGCAGGCTGGGGACGGGGTCCGACCACAGCCTGGCGGCGTCCCATCTCGCCCTCGCCCGCCAGCACTACCTCCTCGCCCACCTGGACACCGCGGAAGCGGCCTGCGGAAGGGCGCTCGCCCTGTGCGACGCCCACAAGGACGACGACGCCTTCCAGCAGGTGCGGGCGCAGTGCTGCCGCCAGTTCGGCGGGATCCTGCGCGAGCGCAACCGCTTCCGCGAGGCCAGCGGCTACCTCGAATCCGCCCTGCGGATCTACGAGCACCAGGGCTCAGGATGGGAGGTGCTCGACTGGGCGGTCACCGAGCAGGAGGCCGGCATGATCCACCGCAACGCGGGCCGGCTCACCGACGCGCTCGACTGCTACGGGCGCGCCCGCGACCTGGTCAGCAGCGGCGGCTCCACCGGTCTTGAGGAACACGTGCTGTTCCACGCGATGCTCGACCGCGACATCGGGATCGTGGCCCAGGACCGCGGCGACCTGGACACCGCGGAGCGCGAGCTGTCGGCGGCGCACACCGTCTTCCGCAACAAGCGCGGCGCGGAGGACTTCGAGACCGCGCAGGTCGCCAAGTTCCTCGCGGACGTGCTGCGCCGCAAGGCCCAGCGGTGCCGGGCCGAGTCCCGGCGCACCCGCAATCCGCTGCGCAAGCGCCGCCTGCACGCCCAGGCCCAGGCCCATCTCACGACGGCGCACGACCTCCTCGGCCCCGTCCTCGCCCTGCTCGGCGAGCGCCGCAGGACCGAGGCGCACACGTACGCCGCCTGCCTCAACAAACTGGGCTCGCTGCAGTGGGCGCAGGGCCATCTGCACAAGGCCGTCGACACGCTCCGCGAGGCCGAGGAGATCTACGTCACCGCGTACGGCCCCGACCACCACTACCGCGCGAAGACCCTCTCCCGTCTCGGCCCGGTACTGCGGGCATCGAACGACCGGCACCGGGCCGAGCAGGAGCTGCGCACGGCGGAGCGGATCTTCGTCGCCAGCCTGGGAGAGGACCATCCCTCGCTCGTGGCGGTCTACGAGTTCCTCGCCGACTGCGCCCCGGACCCGGCGCGGGAGGCGGAGCTGCGGGCCCGGGCCGACCGCATCCACCGGTCACTCTGGGACAACTCGTCCCCCTCGTGAAGACATGCACAAGCGGCCCCCTACGATGGTGCGCGTGCCAAACGTGACCCGAGCCGATATCGCCTCCGCCGTGCGGAACCCGCTCGCCTTCATCGCCGAGCGCTGGACGCCGACCCAGCGGACCGTCCAGCAGGCGGCCATGATCTCCCTCGTCATGACGGTCGTCATCGTGGTGACGGGCGGCGCCGTGCGGCTGACCGGTTCGGGGCTCGGCTGCCCGACCTGGCCCAAGTGCACGGAGGAGTCCCTGACCGCGACGAGCGAGATGGGCTTCCACGGCGTCATCGAGTTCGGCAACCGCATGCTGACGTACGTGCTCTGCGCGGCCGTCGGCTGGGCGATCATCGCGGCCCGCTCGCAGAAGCCGATGCGGCGCAGCCTCACCCGGCTCGGCTGGATCCAGTTCTGGCTGGTGATGGGCAACGCCGTGCTCGGCGGCTTCGTGGTCCTCGTCGGCCTCAATCCGTGGACGGTCGCGGCGCACTTCCTGCTCTCCTCCGCCCTGATCGCGGTCGCCATCACCATGTGGCAGCGCACCCGCGAGGGCGACGGCGAGCCGCGTCCGCTGGTCGGCAAGGCCGTGGTGCAGCTCGTCTGGTTCCTGGTCGGCGCCGCCGCGCTGCTGATCGCGATGGGCACGGTCGTGTCGGGCTCCGGGCCGCACGCCGGTGACTCCAGCGACGTGCCGCGGATGGGCTTCGACTGGGAGGCGGTCAGCAAGCTGCACGCGGTCCTCGCCTGGATCGTGGTGACGCTGGCGTTCGCCCTCTGGTTCGTCCTCAGGGCGGTCGACGCGCCGTCCGGCCCGCTGGCCCGCACCCGCCAGCTCTTCCTGGTCCTGCTCGCGCAGGGCGCGATCGGCTACGTCCAGTACTTCACGGACCTGCCCGAGCTCCTGGTCGGCGTGCACATGTTCGGCTCGTGCCTGGTGTGGATCGCCGTGCTGCGGGTGCTGCTCTCGCTGCGCGAGCGGCCGCTCACCACGGCGGACGTACCCGCCCAGGCGGACGACTCCCGCCTCTCGGCCGTCTGAGAGCCTGTGTCATATCCCCGACCGGGGATATGACACAGGCTCTGAGACCCGCCGCTCTCACCGCCCGTCGAGGAGCCCGTAGACCCGGCGGGCGTTGCCCGCGGCGATCAGTCCCGCCACGCGCTGCGCGTCGGTGAGCGACCAGGCGCCCTCCGCGACCCAGGTGCCGAGCACCCGCCCGAGCGCCTCCCGGAACAGGTGCGCGCCGACGACGTGCAGTTCGGGCAGCCCCAGGGCGCCGCTGGAGAACAGCACCTTGCCGAAGGGCGCGAGTTCCAGGATCTCGGCGAGCACGGCGGCGGCGCGGGCCCCGGTGCGCACCAGCGCGGGGCCGAGGTCGGCGTACACGTGCGGGAAGACGGCCGCCAGGTGTGCGGCGCTGCGGTGGTAGGGGTAGCCGTGCAGCAGCACCAGGTCGGTGCCGAGCCCCGCGGTGGCCCGCGCGAAGTCCCCGAGGTACGTCTGCGGGTCCCCGGCGCCCGCGTGCAGTTGCAGCGGCCGCCCGGAGGCCACCGCGATCCACAGCAGGTGCCGCAGCAGTACGGGGTCGGTCAGCGCCCCGCCCACCTGCCGTCCGGCCAGCCAGCGCACCACGGCGCCCCGTACCTCCCCCGGGCCCGGCGGCTCCGCGGCCAGGGCGAGGGGGTGGCGCACCCCGGCCACCGAGGTGAAGGCGACGGCGCCGACGGCGGCGGCGTGCACGGACTCGGCGAGATTGGCCAGAAACGCGTCGGCGGTGCCCGAGGTGTCCGCGACCTGTTCGGCGAGCAGTTCCAGGCGGACGATCTCGCGGGCGTCGGCGTCACCGGTGCAGGCCATCTCGGCGGGCCCGGTCAGGTCGCCCGGCAGCCCCGTGTCGACGAGGTACGTGGTGATGCCGCTGCCCCGCAGCAGGCGCCGCCCCGATTCCAGTACGCCGAGTTCGCGGCGGCGTGCGAGGTAGCGGGCGGGCGGGCAGTGCGGTTCGAGGCCGAGCAGCGGCGGACACCAGCGGCGCACCGCGAAGCCGGTCTGCGTGTCGAAGAAGGTGGTGCCGGGGGCGGGCGGGCCCTCGCCCCGGCCGAGGTGGGCCTCGAAGGTGCCGAGGCCCAGCTCGCTGCGGAGGACGCCATGGCAGTACTGGTCCACCAGGGACGGCGTTTCGATCATCCGGACTCCCGATGAGTGGACCTTGCTCCTACGGTCCTAACGGGTGACCCGGGTGTCAGGTGTTGCTTTCGGCCGGTCCACGGGGAACGGACGGCGTGGCGTTCAGCCGTTGCTGGGACCGCCGAGCTGGATGCCGGCCATCCGCGTCCATTCGTACGGACCGGTCTTCACCTTTGCCGCGAACTCCCCGTCGAACTCCTCGTGGACGGTGACACCGGCCTTCTCGACGGCGCTCTGCGCGACGGCGTGGGTGGGGGCCACCAGGTCGCCCCAGCCGCCGTCCTCACCGACCAGGACGATCCGGGCGCCCTTCTGCCCGAGGTAGGCGACCTGCGCCTCGGCCCCGCCGTGCGCCCGCGCGAAGGTGCCGATCTCCTTGGCGAGCCTGGCCGCCTTCCGCTCGGCACGAGCGGCCTGCTTGCTGTCCTCAACCTGCTGCGTCTCTGCCATGAGCAGGATGCTACCGACGGGTAGACCAACTGGCGACGGGCGGGGCCCGTGGCGTTCAACACCACGTGCCCCGCCCGTCGGCGAAGTGAACGCTCAGCGGAGGAAGGGGTCCACCGCCACGGCCACGAAGAGCAGCGAGACGTACGTGATGGACCAGTGGAAGAGCCGCATCTCCTTGAGCTTGCCGCCCGTGACCTCGGCCTTGGCGCGGTTCTGCAGCCCGTGCGCCTCCCACAGCCACCAGCCGCCGGTGACCAGCGCGACCGCCGTGTAGAACCAGCCGGTGTAGCCGAGCGGCTGGAGCAGCAGCGAGACGGCGACCATGACCCAGCTGTAGAGCACGATCTGGCGGGCGACGACCTTGTTGGAGGCGACGACGGGCAGCATCGGCACGCCCACGCGCGCGTAGTCGTCCTTGACCTTCATGGAGAGCGGCCAGTAGTGCGGCGGGGTCCAGAAGAACATCACGAGGAAGAGGATGACCGGCGCCCACGACATGGAGTTGGTGACCGAGGACCAGCCGATGAGGACCGGCAGGCAGCCCGCGATGCCGCCCCACACGATGTTCTGCGAGGTGCGGCGCTTCAGGATCATCGTGTAGACGACCACGTAGAAGAGCAGGGCGCCGAGCGAGAGCCAGGCGGAGAGCCAGTTGACGGCGAAGCCGAACAGCAGGGTGGAGACGACCGCGAGACAGACGCCGAAGGCGAGGCACTCGCGCGGGCTGACCATGCCGGTCACCAGCGGCCGCTGCGACGTGCGGTCCATGAGGGCGTCGATGTCGCGGTCGATGTACATGTTGAGGGCGTTGGCGCCGCCCGCGGAGAGATAGCCGCCCAGGCAGGTCACGAAGACCAGCCACAGGTCGGGCACCCCCTGTTCGGCGAGGAACATCACCGGAACGGTGGTGATGAGCAGCAGCTCGATGATCCGCGGCTTGGTCAGCGCCACGAAAGCCTTGACACGAGCCCCGAACGGCCGATGGCTCGGGCTAAGGTCCGTCCCGGAAACCCCCGCTGGACGGGATTCAACGGCCGTCACGCACACCCCTGACAGAGACATCCCAGCGAGCCGACCAGCACCTTCTGACATGAAGATCCGGTAAAGGCCCGCGCGTACCACGCCACTGTAGACGTTGCCCATACCTCGCTCTTCGCGGGGGTGGGGTCGTGTTGGGCGACCGGCCGGACGGCGTCCGTGACGGCCCGGGCCGCCACGGACGCGGAACTGCGCGTTCATCGAGCGGACAAATGGGCGATACCGGTGGCCTTTTGAGCGGACATATGAGCGACCCCATATTCACTTGCCTAATGCCTCCGCTTTCCTTTCGGGAGGCGGATCCTCGCATGTCACTGCAGTCTGGAATGACTCGAAAAAATGAGCGTTCTCGCAGCGGTAGGCTCGACAACGGCCGGTGGGATCTACCGCCGGCATTCGACATGTGGAGAGGAGCCCTGACTCAGGGTGAGCACCAAGCCGACCACCACAGACCTCGAGTGGACCGAACTGGACCAGCGGGCCGTTGATACCGCTCGCGTCCTGGCCATGGATTCCGTACAGAAGGTCGGCAACGGCCATCCCGGTACGGCCATGAGCCTCGCGCCCGCCGCGTACACCCTCTTCCAGAAGGTGATGCGCCACGACCCGGCGGACGCCGACTGGACCGGCCGCGACCGGTTCGTCCTCTCTGCGGGCCACTCGTCCCTGACCCTCTACACCCAGCTCTACCTGGCCGGTTTCGGCCTGGAGCTCGACGACCTCAAGGCGTTCCGCACCTGGGGCTCGAAGACCCCGGGCCACCCGGAGTACGGGCACACGACGGGCGTGGAGACGACGACGGGTCCGCTGGGGCAGGGCGTCGCCAACGCCGTGGGCATGGCGATGGCCGCCCGTTACGAGCGCGGTCTGTTCGACCCGCAGGCGGCCCCCGGCTCGTCCCCGTTTGACCACTACATCTACGCCATCGCCGGTGACGGCTGCCTCCAGGAGGGCATCTCCGGCGAGGCCTCGTCGCTGGCCGGGCACCAGAAGCTCGGCAACCTGATCCTGCTGTGGGACGACAACCACATCTCGATCGAGGGCGACACGGAGACCGCGGTCTCCGAGGACACGATGAAGCGGTACGAGGCGTACGGCTGGCACGTCCAGCGCGTGGCGCCCAAGGAGGACGGCGACCTCGACCCGGCCGCCCTGTACGCCGCGATCCAGGCCGCCAAGGCCGAGACCGGGCGCCCCTCCTTCATCGCGATGCGCTCGATCATCGCCTGGCCCGCCCCGAATGCCCAGAACACCGAGGCCGCCCACGGCTCGGCGCTCGGCGACGAGGAAGTGGCCGCCACCAAGCGCGTCCTCGGCTTCGACCCGGAGCAGACCTTCGAGGTCTCCGACGAGGTCCTCGCGCACACCCGCAAGGCCCTCGACCGGGGCCGCGAGGCCAAGGCCGAGTGGGAGAAGGGCTTCGCCGCCTGGCGCACCGCCAACAGCGAGCGCGCCGCCGAGTTCGACCGCATCGCCAAGGGCGAGCTGCCCGCGGGCTGGGAGGAGAAGCTCCCGGAGTTCGAGACCGGCAAGGCCGTCGCCACCCGCGCCGCGTCCGGCAAGGTCCTGCAGGCGATCGGCACGGTCATCCCCGAGCTGTGGGGCGGCTCCGCCGACCTCGCGGGCTCGAACAACACGACGATCGACAAGACGTCGTCGTTCCTGCCCGTCGGCAACCCGCTGCCGGAGGCCGACCCGTACGGCCGTACGGTCCACTTCGGCATCCGCGAGCACTCCATGGCCGCGGAGATGAACGGCATCGCGCTGCACGGCAACACCCGCATCTTCGGCGGCACCTTCCTGGTGTTCTCCGACTACATGCGCAACGCCGTCCGCCTGTCCGCGCTGATGCACCTGCCGGTGACGTACGTGTGGACGCACGACTCCATCGGCCTCGGCGAGGACGGCCCGACCCACCAGCCGGTCGAGCACCTGGCCTCGCTGCGCGCCATCCCGGGCCTGAACGTGGTGCGCCCGGCCGACGCCAACGAGACCGTCGTCGCGTGGCGCGAGATCCTCAGGCGCTACACCAAGGAGTTCGGCGTGGGCGCCCCGCACGGCCTCGCGCTGACCCGCCAGGGCGTACCGACGTACGAGCGCAACGAGGACGCGGCGAAGGGCGGCTACGTCCTGTTCGAGGCCGAGGGCGGCTCGCCCGAGGTCGTGCTGATCGGCACCGGCTCCGAGGTGCAGCTCGCCGTCGAGGCGCGCGAGCAGCTGCAGGCCGAGGGGGTCCCGACGCGCGTCGTCTCGATGCCGTCGGTCGAGTGGTTCGAGGAGCAGGACCAGGGGTACCGGGACTCGGTGCTGCCGCCGTCGGTGAAGGCGCGCGTGGCGGTCGAGGCGGGCATCGGCCTGACCTGGCACCGTTTCGTGGGTGACGCCGGCCGCATCGTCTCGCTGGAGCACTTCGGTGCTTCGGCGGACGCCAAGGTGCTGTTCCGCGAGTTCGGGTTCACCGCCGACGCGGTGGCCGGGGCGGCGCGGGAATCTCTCGCCGCCACCCAGCGCTGACGCCCATATACGACCAAGTAGGAGATGTAATTCCATGACAGACGCACTCAAGCGCCTCTCCGAAGAAGGCGTCGCGATCTGGCTGGACGACCTGTCGCGCAAGCGGATCACGTCCGGCAACCTCGCCGAACTGATCGACCAGCAGCACGTCGTGGGCGTCACGACCAACCCGTCGATCTTCCAGAAGGCCATCTCGCAGGGCGACGGTTACGACCAGCAGCTCTCCGACCTGGCGGCCCGTGAGGTCACGGTCGAAGAGGCCATCCGGATGATCACTACGGCGGACGTCCGTGACGCCGCCGACATCCTGCGCCCGGTCTTCGACGCGACGGGCGGCCAGGACGGCCGCGTGTCCATCGAGGTCGACCCGCGCCTGGCGCACAACACCAAGGCCACGACGGCCGAGGCCAAGCAGCTCGCGTGGCTGGTGGACCGGCCGAACGCGCTCATCAAGATCCCGGCCACGAAGGCGGGCATCCCGGCGATCACCGAGGTCATCGGCCTCGGCATCAGCGTGAATGTCACGCTGATCTTCTCGCTCGAGCGCTACCGCATGGTCATGGACGCGTACCTGGCGGGCCTGGAGAAGGCCAAGGAGCGCGGCCTGGACCTCTCGAAGATCCACTCGGTGGCGTCCTTCTTCGTGTCCCGCGTGGACACCGAGATCGACAAGCGCCTGGACGGCATCGGCACGGACGAGGCCAAGGCCCTCAAGGGCAAGGCCGCGCTCGCCAACGCCCGGCTCGCCTACGAGGCGTACGAGGAGGTCTTCTCCTCCGACCGCTGGGCCGCCCTCGACAAGGCGCAGGCCAACAAGCAGCGTCCGCTGTGGGCCTCGACCGGCGTCAAGGACCCCGCGTACAAGGACACCCTGTACGTCGACGAGCTCGTCGCGCCCAACACGGTGAACACGATGCCGGAGGCGACCCTGGAAGCCACCGGCGACCACGGTTCGATCACCGGCAACACCATCTCGGGCACCTACGACGAGGCCCGCGCCGAGATCGCCGCCATCGAGAAGCTCGGCATCTCGTACGACGAGGTCGTGCAGCTGCTCGAGGACGAGGGCGTCGACAAGTTCGAGGCGTCCTGGACCGACCTGCTCAAGTCGACCGAGGCCGAGCTCAAGCGCCTCGCTCCCGCGAAGGGCTGACCACTTTGTCAAGCAGCAATCCGCTGCGTGACGCCGCAGACCGACGGCTCCCGCGTATCGCGGGGCCGTCGGGCCTGGTCATTTTTGGTGTCACGGGCGATTTGTCCCGTAAAAAGCTGATGCCCGCCGTGTACGACCTCGCCAACCGAGGTCTCCTGCCGCCGGGCTTTTCCCTCATTGGTTTCGCCCGCCGCGACTGGGAGGACGAGGACTTCGCCCAGGTCGTCCACGACGCGGTCAAGGAGCACTCGCGCACGCCGTTTCGCGAGGAGGTCTGGCAGCAGCTCATCCAGGGCATGCGCTTCGTCCAGGGCAACTTCGACGACGACGATGCGTTCGAGCAGCTCAAGGCCACGATCCAGGAGCTCGACAAGGCGCAGGGCACCGGCGGCAACTTCGCGTTCTACCTCTCGGTGCCGCCGAAGTTCTTCCCGCAGGTCGTCCAGCAGCTGAAGAAGCACGAGCTCGCGGACGCCCCGAAGGGCTGCTGGCGCCGCGCGGTCATCGAGAAGCCGTTCGGCCACGACCTCGCGTCGGCCCAGGAGCTGAACGCGATCGTGCACGAGGTGTTCGACCCGGACCAGGTGTTCCGGATCGACCACTACCTCGGCAAGGAGACCGTCCAGAACATCCTGGCGCTCCGCTTCGCCAACCAGATGTTCGAGCCGATCTGGAACCGGTCGTACGTCGACCACGTGCAGATCACCATGGCCGAGGACATCGGCATCGGCGGCCGCGCCGGCTACTACGACGGCATCGGCGCCGCGCGCGACGTCATCCAGAACCACCTGCTCCAGCTGATGGCGCTGACCGCGATGGAGGAGCCCGCCTCCTTCGACGCGGACGCGCTCGTCGCCGAGAAGGCGAAGGTCCTCGGCGCCGTCCGGCTCCCCAAGGACCTCGGCAGGGACACGGTCCGCGGGCAGTACGCCGCGGGGTGGCAGGGCGGCGAGAAGGCCGTCGGCTACCTCCAGGAAGACGGCATCGACCCCAAGTCGAAGACCGACACCTACGCGGCCGTCAAGCTGGAGGTGGACAACCGCCGCTGGGCGGGCGTCCCCTTCTACCTGCGCACCGGCAAGCGGCTCGGCCGCCGGGTCACGGAGATCGCGGTGGTCTTCCAGCGCGCGCCCCACTCCCCCTTCGACCACACCGCCACCGAGGAGCTCGGGCAGAACGCGATCGTCATCCGCGTCCAGCCGGACGAGGGCATCACGGTCCGGTTCGGCTCGAAGGTGCCCGGCACCTCCATGGAGATCCGGGACGTGTCGATGGACTTCGCGTACGGCGAGTCCTTCACCGAGTCCAGCCCGGAGGCGTACGAGCGCCTGATCCTCGACGTCCTGCTCGGCGACGCCAACCTCTTCCCGCGCACGGAGGAGGTCGAGCTGTCCTGGAACATCCTCGACCCGATCGAGGAGTACTGGGACAAGCACGGCAAGCCCGCGCAGTACCCGGCCGGCACCTGGGGTCCGGCCGAGGCGGACGAAATGCTCGCACGAGACGGACGGAGCTGGCGTCGGCCATGAAGATCGACCTTACGGACACCACGTCCAGCAAGATCAACAAGGCGCTCGTGCAGGGCCGCAGGGCGATCGGCACCCCGGCCGTCGGCATGGTCCTCACCCTCGTCATCGTCACCGACGAGGAGAACGCCTACGACTCCCTGAAGGCCGCCAACGACGCCTCCCGCGAGCACCCCTCGCGCACCCTCGTGGTCATCAAGCGGGCCGCCCGCTCGCCCCGTGACCGCACCACCTCGCGCCTGGACGCCGAGGTACGGGTCGGCGTCGAGGCGGGCACCGGCGAGACGGTGGTCCTGCGGCTGTACGGCGAAGTCATCGACCACGCCCAGTCGGTGGTGCTCCCGCTCCTGCTGCCCGACGCCCCCGTGGTCGTCTGGTGGCCGGTGAACGCCCCGCTGGACCCCGCCAACGACCCGCTCGGCGCCCTGGCCCAGCGGCGCGTCACGGACACGTACGCGGCCGAGCACCCCATCGAGGAGCTGACCGCCCGCGCCGCCGCCTACCACCCCGGCGACACGGACCTGTCCTGGACCCGCATCACCCCGTGGCGCTCCATGCTGGCCGCGGCCCTGGACCAGATCGCCTGCAAGGTGCAGTCGGTGCAGGTGGACGGCGAGGAGTTCAACCCGAGCTGCGAGCTGCTCGCCATGTGGCTCGCGGACCGGCTCGGCGTCCCCGTCAAGCGCGCGCTCTCGCCGGGCCCCGGCCTGACGGGTGTGCGGATGGAGACCGACTGCGGTCCCATCGTGCTCGACCGGGCCGACGGCTCGCTCGCCACGCTCCACATCGAGGGCCAGCCCAACCGCGCGGTGGCGCTCAAGCGCCGCGAGACGGCCGAGCTGATCGCCGAGGAGCTGCGGCGCCTCGACCCGGACGACACCTACGCCTCCGCGCTGAAGTACGGCGTGGACCGGCTGGCGCAGACGCCCGCCGAGCGGGTCACCGAGACGGCCGAGGAGGCCCCCCGGGACTCCGGTGACTCCGCGGCGGCTCCCGAGCCGAAGAAGGCCCCGGCCAAGAAGACCGCCGCGAAGAAGGCGGCGGCCAAGTGAGCGCGGTCCCGCAGCTCGTCGTCCACCGCGACAAGGAGCTGATGGCGCAGGCCGCGGCGGCCCGCCTCATCACGAAGATCGTCGACGCGCAGGCCGCCCGCGGCAGCGCGTCGGTGGTCCTCACCGGTGGCCGCAACGGCAACGGCGTGCTCGCGGCGCTCGGCTCGTCCCCCGCCCGGGACGCGATCGACTGGTCGCGCCTCGACCTGTGGTGGGGTGACGAGCGCTTCCTGCCGGACGGCGACCCCGAGCGCAACTACACGCAGGCCCGCGAGGCCCTGCTCGACTCGGTGCCGCTCAACCCGGCCCGGGTGCACCCGATGCCCGCGTCGGACGGCGCGTACGAGGTGGACGCGGCGGCGGAGATCTACGCCGCCGAACTCAGCGCGGCCGCGGGCCCGGAGGACCACGGCCCCGTGCCGACCTTCGACGTCCTGATGCTCGGCGTCGGCCCTGACACGCACGTCGCGTCGCTCTTCCCCGAGCTCCCCGCAGTGCGCGAGACGGTGCGCCCGGTGGTCGGCGTGCACGGCGCGCCGAAGCCGCCGCCGACCCGCGTCACCCTCACCCTCCCGGCGATCCGGGCGGCCCGTGAGGTGTGGCTGCTCGCGGCGGGCGAGGACAAGGCGAGGGCCGCGGCCATCGCCCTGTCGGGCGCGGGCGAGGTGCAGGCCCCCGCGGCCGGCGCCTACGGCCGCTCGCGCACGCTGTGGCTCCTGGACGCCGCGGCGGCCTCCCAGCTCCCTCCGGAGCTGTACCCGCCGTCCGTCGCGTAACCGCGTCCCCGTCATACGTCTGAGGGCCCCGAACCGGCTGGCGAATTCAAGGGGTCGTCGCAACACGGTGATCAACTGGCTGTTGCCAGGAGCTTAGCGAGGCGCTCGGGTGGGGTTTCCCAGCCGAGCGTTT
>NZ_JBHVYE010000038.1:0-58762 GCF_042881135.1 Streptomyces sp. NPDC058284 | reverse complement strand
GCCCGCACCCTCCGGGGATGCGGGCCACGCGCGCGTAGCGGCGGAAACGCGTAAACGCATAGAGGCGGAAACCCTACGTCCACAGCACCGCGATGAAGATGTTCGCGATGGTCAGCAGGCCGACCGCGCCGAACACGCTCTTGTCGACCTTCTCCTCGTCCCGCTTCACATAGACCAGCGCGAGGATCACGATCAGCAGGCCCAGCTTGATGCCGATCTTGACGTTGTTGACCGGGTTGTCGTCCGCCTGGTTGAGGCCCACCAGGACCACACCGGTCAGGAGCATGACGAGCGCACCGTGCAGCATCGCGAAGTTGAAACGGGCGACACCCTGGCCCATCTGCTTCATCTGGGTCAGGAAACCACCCAGGAGCGAGGCGATGCCGATGATGTGCAGGCCGACGAAGAGATGGATGAGTAGGTCCATGAGGCCGGAGCCTAGCCGGGGCGTCCGGCGCTCCCGATAACCGCCCCCGTACCACTACTCCGCGACAGGCACACCGCAATCGAGCCATCGGTCACAGCCACACCCGAAGCGACAACTACCCCGCGAGCGACCCGGTCACGGGCGGTCACTGGGCCGCCCGCTTCCGCCACTTGCGCGCAATCCGTCACCAACCCGTGACGGTCAGGTTTAGCGTCCTTCCTCAGGTGACCGGCTCCCCAACGCCGTCCGGTCCGGGACGGCCGTCGGTCACCACCGCCGAGAAACCCGGCGGCGGCCTGCTCCCCCTGTGCGGGTCGCCGCCGGACACGTAAGGAGCCCCTCTTCGTGGCAGCGCACCGCAAGCCCAGACAGCGCTCGCTCAGCGGCAGCACAGTCCGTACCGCCGCCACCCTCGCCCTCGCGGGAGCCGCCTCGGCCACCGCCTTCGACGGCACGGGGCACGCGGACCCGCAGCTCAGCCCCTCCGAGGTGAAGTCCAAGGTCGACGCGCTCTACCGCCAGGCGGAGACGGCGACCGAGAAGTACAACGGCGCGAAGGAGAAGGCCGAAAAGGCCGAAAAATCGCTCGGCGAGCTGCGCGACGAGGCGGCCCGCACGACGGAGAAGCTCAACACCGCCCGCAACAGCCTCGGTTCGTACGCCGCCGCGCAGTACCGCGCAGGTGGCATCGACCCCTCCGTCCAACTCGTGCTCTCCTCCGACCCGGCCCAGTTCCTGGACCGCGCGTCACTCGCCGACCGGGCCGGCAGCCGGCAGGCCGTGGCCCTTCGCGACGTACGCGAACAGCTCCAGGAGCTGCGCCACCTGCGCGGCGAGGCCGACGACCGCCTGGCCGGCCTCCGCGCCCGCCAGGCGAAGCTGAGGAAGCACAAGAAGACGATCACCGGCAGGCTCGGCGAGGCCAAGCGGCTGCTTTCCCGGCTCACCGCCGACCAGCGCGCCGAACTCACGGACCTCGAGAACGACCCCGCAACCGCCCCCGCCACCGGCCGCGCCACCCGCTCGAGCACCCGCCACGCCCTTCTGGGCGCCTCTCCGGGCCCCTCCAAGGCACCCAACGCCCGTGCCGCCTCCGCGGTCTCCTACGCGTACAAGGCGATCGGCAGCCCGTACGTCTGGGGCGCCACGGGCCCGAACGCCTTCGACTGCTCCGGCCTCACCCAGGCCGCGTACCGCTCCGCGGGCGTCGCACTCCCGCGCACCACCTACGCCCAGATCGCCTCGGGCAAGCGCGTCTCCCGCTCCGAACTGCGCCCCGGCGACCTGGTGTTCTTCTACTCCGGCATCAGCCACGTCGGCCTCTACGTCGGCAACGGCCAGATGATCCACGCCCCCAACCCGAGCGCTCCGGTACGACTCGCGCCGATCGACCAGATGCCGTTCGCGGGAGCCACGCGCGTGGCATGAGCCTCCCACCGCCACCGCCACCGCCACCGCCACCGGCGACGGGTCCACGCAACCGGCCCCCGGCGATCAGGAAACACCGCCGCCAGTAATGTCACGCACATGCCTAGCCGTACGCTGCCTCCGCCCCCGCCACCCGTGTACCTACGCACCTGGCCGGACCGGCAGACGCTGCTCACCGACCGCGGCATGGCCCTCATGGAACTGCAGAGGCGGCACCTCGGCGTGGGACGTCTGCTGCTGTGGTGGCTGTGCGGTCTCGGCTGCGCCATCGGCTGGGCGCTGCTGATCCTGCCGTTCCGGATGCTCGCGGACGACGACGCCTCGGGCTTCCTCCTGGGCCCGGTACTCTCGGTCCTCGGCCTGGCGGTGCTGGCCCCCGCGGTGACCGGCGCCGTCCTCTCCATCCGCCACGACCGGCGCATCCGCCACCTCACCGACGCCTGGTTCACCCTGGACAGCCACCCGCTGTCCGACGCCCGGCTGCGCTCCCCCGGCCTCAGCCTCCTCTGGCTCCTGTCCTCCCTCGCGGTGTGCACGCTCGGCCTCTGGTCATCCTTCACGGCCGCCGCGTACGCCGAACCGGGCCGCGACACCTACGCCGACGTCGTCCTCGGCATGGGCGCCGGCCTCGTCCTGTGGCTGACGGGCCTGCTCGGCGCAGCGAAGGCCGTCGGCCACTACCGGTGGGCGCTGCGAAACCTGGGCCCGGCGGCGCCCAGGTCCACCGCCACACACCGCTAGGACCCTCCCCGGCCGACTGGCCGCGCGCCACGACGGGGCCGGTCAGACCAGCCGTCGCGCCGTCGCCCACCGCGTCAGCTCATGACGGTTGGACAACTGCAACTTCCTCAGCACCGCCGACACATGCGACTCCACCGTCTTCACGGAGATGAAGAGCTGCTTGGCGATCTCCTTGTAGGCATACCCGCGCGCGATGAGCCGCAGAACCTCCCGCTCGCGCTGGGTGAGGCGGTCCAGGTCCTCGTCGACCGGGGGCGCGTCGGTGGAGGCGAAGGCGTCCAGGACGAATCCGGCGAGACGCGGCGAGAACACCGCGTCGCCGTCCTGCACCCGGAAGATCGAGTCGACCAGGTCGGTGCCGGTGATGGTCTTGGTGACATAGCCGCGGGCGCCGCCCCGGATGACGCCGATGACGTCCTCGGCGGCGTCGGAGACCGAGAGCGCGAGGAAGCGCACCGGGTTCTCCGCTGCGGACATCAACGGCGCGCAGCGGCGCAGCACTTCCACGCCGCCGCCGCCCGGGAGGTGCACGTCCAGGAGGACGACCTCCGGCCGGGTGGCCGTGATGACCGTGACCGCCTGGTCGACGTCGGCGGCCTCGCCGACCACCTCGACGCCGGTGATGTCGGTACGGCCGATCTCGGCCTGCACTCCCGTACGGAACATCCGGTGGTCGTCGACCAGGACGACTCGCACACGACGCCCGTCCGCACCGCCGCCCTCGTCCGAACCGGTCGGCTCCATGGGCCCGTTCGCCCCGGTCGCGTCGCTCATGTCGTCGCCGTCCTCTCCATCTCCAGCTCGACTTCCGTACCGCCGCCCGGCACCATGCGCAGCCGCGCCGTGCCGCCGTTGCGCTGCATGCGGCCGATGATTGATTCTCGTACGCCCATGCGATCGTCCGGCACGGAGTCCAGATCGAAGCCGGGGCCGCGGTCCCGGACGGACACGAACACCGTCTCCCCCTCGACTTCGGCGAAGACCTGCACGGCACCGCCCTCGCCACCGTACTTGGCGGCGTTCACCATCGCTTCCCTCGCGGCCTGCATCTGTGCGGTCAGCCCCTCGTCGAGCGGGCAGTCGCCGACCACGACGACCTCGATGGGGACGCCGTGCTTGTCCTCGACCTCTGCGGCGCTGCGGCGGACCGCCTCGGCGAGGGTGTCGGGCTCCTCGTCCTCGTCCTTGCCGGTGCCCTCCGGTTTGTAGAGCCAGGCCCGCAGGTCGCGCTCCTGGGCGCGGGCGAGGCGGCGCACCTCGCCCGCGCTCTCCGCGTTGCGCTGGATCAGGGTCAGGGTGTGCAGTACGGAGTCGTGCACATGGGCGGCGACCTCGGCTCTCTCCTGGGCGCGGATGCGCATCAGCCGCTCCTCGGAGAGGTCCTGCATCATGCGGACGAGATAGGGGCCTGCGAGCAGCGCGACGCCGACGAGCACGGCGAGCGAGGCCTGCAGTACGGCACCCAGATGTGCGGCAGAGCCCTGGAGCACGAAGATGCCGGAGACCCCGGCGCCGACCAGAAGCACTCCGGCCGCCGACCGGGCGAGGGTCAGGATGCGTCTGCGGCGGCCGACGGCCATCCAACGGGCCCTGCGGGCATTGTCGGCCTGCCGCCAGACGAGGGCGACACCGGCGGCGACGAGCAGGGTCGGGATGACATAGGCCCTGGTCGAGCCGTCGAGGTCCACATTGCCGACGAAGACCATGGCGACGACGACCATCGCGAGGAGCGCGACGAGCTGTCCCTTGTCGGGCTTGCGGGCCACGAGTCTGCGGCGGCCGTCCGCCGAAGTCTCGCTCGTGACGGCCGCGGGCGGGCGATCGGCGTCCACGCCGCCGATACCGAGCGGGACGAAGAACCAGAACGCCGCATACAGCAGAGCGCCGAGGCCGTCGGCCGTGAACAGGCCGACGAAGATCAGCCTGACCCATACGACGGGCAGCCCGAGGTGCCCTGCCAGACCCCGCGCGACCCCGCCCAGCCAGCGTCCGTCACCGCTGCGGTAGAGCTTGCGCAGCGGTCGGGCGTCGTCGAGGGGCGCTGCGGCGGCTTCCGGCATGTCATCGATATTCACACGTGAGCACGGCGGTGAGCATCAGGGTCGATCCCCGAGACTTCCCTGATCTCAACCCCTGCGCCGGCCCTGTCAGGGGCGCGGCCCGAAAAGTCTCAGGGGCGATATCAGGGTTCGTCCAGGGTCCTCCCGACTGCCGCGGCGGGCCCTCGGCCGTCACCATGGACGCATGACAGATCAGCAGCCCGCCGAGACGGAGACCGAGGCCGCCCTCCGCGATGCCCTGCGCACCGCGCACGGCGAGCCGGGTGGTCCCGCGAGCAGTCGAGCGGGCAGTCACGCGGCGGACCTGCCCGCGGTGGAGCGGAAGTTCCGCCGCGACCGCCGGCAGAAGAAGATCGGCGGCGTGTGTGCCGGACTGGGCCGGCAGTGCGACATGGACCCGGTGATCTTCCGTATCGGCCTTGCCGTGCTCGCGATCACCAGCGGCCTCGGCCTGGTCTTCTACGGCTTCGCGTGGCTCTTCGTGCCGGACAAGGACGAGGAGGAGAACGAGGCGCGCAGGCTCCTCTCCGGCCGGGTCGACGGCCAGGCCCTGACCGCTGTGCTCTTCGCGCTCGTCGGCTGCGGCGTATTTCTCACTCTGTTGAAAAACGGCGGGGCGCTGACCTTCGCCGCCGTCCTCGCCCTGCTCCTCGCGGGCGCGGGGTACTGGTCGCAGCAGCGCGACACCCTCGAGACCGACCCGGTGGCGGCACAGGCGGCGGCGGACGCCCCGCCCGAGGCGAAGGCGCCACCTGTCGCCGGAAGCCCCTCGTGGTGGCGCGACCCCATAGTCAAGGACGGCACGCACGACGGAATGACCGGCTACTTCTGGGGCCCGGACACCCTCCCAGGCCTCGAGGTCCGGTACGGGGTGGCGGGCCACCGGGGCAGGCCCCGCAAAGCGACCGAGGCCGTCCCCGCTCCCCCGCCGAAGCCCCGCGGGCCACGGTGGATCGGCGGCTGGGTGTTCCTGTCCGCACTCCTCGCGGGCGGCCTCGGCACTGGCCTGACCTGGGAGGAGCAGCCGCTCGGCACGACGCTGCAGACCGGCCTCGCGTGCGCGCTGGCGGTGTTCGGCCTCGGGATCGCGATCAGCGCCTTCCTCGGGCGCACGGGCGCGGGATCGATCGTGCTCGCCCTGGTCACCGCCGGGCTGCTCGCGGGCTCGGCGGCCCTGCCGAAGAACATCACCACGCATTACGCCCGCACGGACTGGATACCGGCCGCGGCCACGGACGTCCAGCCTCGGTACGAGGTGGGGCTGGGCCGGGGCACGCTCGACCTGAGCAGGATCGAGATCGGCAGGGGCAGGACGTTGACGACCGGCGCCGAGGTCGGCGCGGGCGACCTGAGGGTGATCGTGCCGAAGGACGCCACGGTGCGGCTGAACGCGGAAGTGGGCGTCGGCGACATCGTGTTGCCGGACGACAAGAGCAAGGACCTGGACATCGCTCCGGGCCGCGAGAAGAAGGTGACGCTGCGGCCGCCCTCGGGCAGCAAGGACGGCGGAACAATCGATCTGCACCTCGAAGTCGGCATCGGACAAGCGAAGGTGACCCGTGCTACGTCATGAATTCCACCCCGGCAAGCTGGTGGCAGGCCTCTTCCTGCTGGCCGTCGCCGTCGTGTACGCGGGTGATGCGGGCGGTGCCTGGGACGCACCGTGGTTCGTCGCTCTGCCACTCGTGATGGCCGGCCTGTTTCTCGCGGGCGTGGCGGCGGCTGTCCACGGGATACGCCCGAGGGGCGCCGCCCGCGGGGGCGAGCGCGTCCGGGGCGCCAAGGCGTCGGGGGACTAGGACCCGGAGTCGCGGGCAGGGCCAGGGTCGGAGGTCCTTCCGCGGCGGGCGGCGAGCAGGGCGTCGACCGAGTAGACCGAGGCCCCGGCGAGCACCAGCGGCAGCCATGCCATCAAGTACGCCAGGTCGTTGCCGTAGTAGTAGGGCTCCTCGTGCCAGCTCATGGTCAGCCAGAGACTGAGGGAGATGAGCGCACCGCCGAGCGCGGCGACCCGGGCGAAGAGTCCGATCAGTGTGCCGATGCCGACGGCCAGTTCACCGAGGGCGATGGCGTAGCCGAAGCCGACGGGGCTCTTCAGGGCCAGGTCGACGAGGGAGGGGATGGCGGAGATGTCGCGGATGCCCTCCATTTGTGCGCCGATCGAGCCCGCGCCGCTCGCCTGCAGGAAGGTGCTGTCGGTGAGTTTGTCCAGGCCGGCGTAGATGAAGGTGATGCCCAGGAAGATCCGCAGGGGGAGCAGGGCGTAACGGGAGGCGGCAGCCCGCCACGTATCGCGCCTGAGGTGGCCGGTGGGGCCGACGTGGCTGATGTGACTGTTCGTCCGTATGCCGTGTGCCATGGCACTCCGCCTCTCGCGTTGTCCCGTCTCTGACGATACGTACGCGGCAGAGTCGCTGCTCATCGGCGGGAGGCGCGTTCCACACCATCGATCCGAAAAGCCAGGGGGAGTTCTGATGTGTGTTGAGGCAGGACAGGAAAGGCGAGGTCAGGGCAGGGTCGATGGGCCGGTGGGTCAGTCCGTGACGTCGATGGTGACGCGGTTCGTCTCCACGCCCGCGGCTGTGACGACCTGGACGTCGACGCGGCCGGGTTCGACGTCGACTGGGACGGGGACGGTCAGCACCGCGTCGCTCGGGTTGGCGAAGCCGCCGGGCACGGGGACGAGTGGCACGTGGACGTGGACGGTGCCGATGCGGACGACGGTGCGGGCGAGCCGGTCCGCTTCCCCGGCGCCCGGCGGTACGAATCCCGCGCCGCGGATCTCGATGTCGTCGCCCGTGCGGATGGGGGCGTCGAGGTCGCCCGCCTCCCGGGCGCGGACGACGGAGAGGATCACGGGACGGCCGCCCTCGGCGTACTTCCCGGCCAGGTATGTCGCGGCCGAGACCAGCACGAGTACGGCGAGGCCCCACGGCAGGTCGGGCAGCTGCCCGGGGCGCCGGGCGAGGCGTACGGCGGCGAAGACCATGGCGACGGCGCTGACCAGGACGTACTGCGTGTCGGTGAAGCTGCCGCGGCCCGCGTCGTCGGTGAGCGGGTCGGCGGCCCGCGGCCGGTCCGCGCGCACCTTCTGCAGGCGCTGGCCGAGCACCCGCAGACTGACGATCCTGCGCACCAGGACGGCCACCGCGCACGCCACGGCGAGGACGGTCACCGTTCCGGCGGCGCGGGCGAGTTCCAGGCCGGCGACCAGTTCGTCGCGGTCCCGATGCCCCGAGGCGGCGGCAAGTTCGCCCGCGAGGACGAGGACCGCGAAGACGACGAAGAGCACCCAGCAGGCGGCCACGGCACGCGAGGTCGAGAGCCGGTTGTCCTCGCCGATCACCGGTGCGAGGACACCGCCGCGGGCCCGGTGCGCGTACGCCGCGCACGTCAGCAGCCCGCCCGTCAGCAGGGCCGCCAAGAGCCCGGCCGTGCGGGCGGACGTCCAGCCGGAGCCGATCGCGGTGAGCGCCTGGACCAGGAGCAGGACCGCGAAGAAGCCCCAGACCACGCCGAGTGTGCGCGTCCACAGCCGCCGCAGCCAGGCCTCGCCCTCGGCCCTGGAGCGCTCGGCGACGTCGCGTGCGGACTGTGTGAGCTCGTCCGAGACCCACTGCCGTGAGGCGCCCGCCGAGTGGGCGACGGCCGCGGGCAGTCCCTGGCCGGCCGCGTACTCGTCCCGCTTGGCGACGAACACGGCCACGGCGCGCCGGTGCCCCTCGCGCGCGCCGTGCGGACAGCCGCCGCACGTGCAGCCGCCCCCGTGCGCGCCCTGCCCCGCCTCCTGCACCGCCACCGTGTACGCCGCCTTCCCCACCCGCGAAGCCCTCGGGGCTCCTCACGAACTTCCTTGCAGAGAAGGGGAATTGTGCCGTACTGAAGGGCGAACGAATCGCCGGGGTCAGGTCAGCGGGGGTGAAAGGCCGGGGCCTGCGTTGACGTCCGGGTCAGGCCAGCAGATCCGGCTCGCTGCGGCTGATGTCCTGCCACAGCGACTGGTAGTTGATCCACGCCACCAGGTCGCTGCCGAGTTGCTCGCGGGTCTGCACCGCCTGCTTGTGGCCGATCAGCACGGGCCGTCCGGCGGCCCGTGCGCTCAGCTGGACCTGGCAGGAGCGTTCCATGGAGATGAACCACCAGGCGGCGGCGTCGACGGAGTCCCCGACCGTGAGCAGACCGTGGTTGCGCAGGACGACCGCCTTGTGACCGCCGAGCGCGGACGCGATCCTGCGGCCCTCTTCCGCGTCCACGACGACGCCCGTGTAGCCGTCGTACAGCGCGTGGCTCTCGTAGAAGGCGCAGGCCTCCTGCGTGATGGGGTCCAGGAGTTCGCCGAGCGTGGAGAGCGCGCGGCCGTGCAGCGAGTGGCAGTGCGCGACGGCGACCACGTCGGGCCGCGCCAGATGAGCCTGGGCGTGGACGGTGAAAGCGGCCTGGTTGACGTGGTGGCGCCCCTCGACCACCTGCCCTTCGGCATTGGCGAGGACGAGGTCGCCGACGGTGACGTGCTTGAAGGGCATGCCGAAGGGGTTCACCCAGAAGCAGTCGGTGTACTCGGGGTCGCGCGCGGTGATGTGGCCGGAGACGCCGTCCTCATAACCGAGCCTGCCGAAGATCCGCAGCGCCCCGGCGAGCCGCTCCTTGCGGTGCCGGCGTTCGTCCGCCACGGAATCGTGGACGGGCGGCATCGCGAACTGCAACCGCTCGACGGGTATCGGTGTGGGCGCCTGCATGTGTCCTCCATCCCTGGCTGTACGAGGCGGAAGGTACCGGTGGTGCGTACAGGAGAACAGGGGGGCGGCTCACGCAAAGGCGACAGGGGATGTCGGGTATCGGCGCCACACTCGGCGCATGACGTTCAACACCCGGAGCACGACGTTCAACTGGGCCGCGTTCACCGCGGCGGAGCCGGACCTCGCCGAGACAGTGGAGCAGCGCTTCGCCGCGTTCACCCATCATGTCCTCGCGACGCTCCGCAAGGACGGTTCCGCGCGCACCACCGGGATCGAAGTCCGGTTCCGCGCCGGGGGGTTGTGGTTCGGGATGATGCCGAACTCCTTCAAGGCGCTCGACCTGCGCCGCGACCCGCGGTTCGCGCTGCAGGCGAATCCGGGGCCCGGCGCGGAGATGGCGGGCGGCGACGTCCGGATCGCGGGCCGCGCGATCGAGGTGCGGGACCGGGAGACCGTCGCGCGCTACGTGGAGGCGGTGAATCCGCCGGACCCGGACGCGTTCCACCTCTTCCGTACGGAACTGACGGAGGTGGTCCGCACGTACATCGAGGACGGGACGTACCTGGCGGTGCGGTTGTGGAAGCCGGGCATGCCGTCGCGTGTCACCAGGCGGAGCTGACAGGGTGGGCAAGCGGACGGCGCCGCCCACAGGTCTGTGGACGGCGCCGGCTCAAGCGTGCGGGGAGGCGGTCACTCCCACTCGATGGTGCCCGGCGGCTTCGACGTCACGTCGAGCACCACGCGGTTCACGTCGGCGACCTCGTTGGTGATGCGCGTCGAGATCTTCGCGAGGACGTCGTACGGCATGCGGGTCCAGTCGGCCGTCATGGCGTCCTCGGACGAGACGGGGCGCAGAACGATGGGGTGGCCGTAGGTGCGGCCGTCGCCCTGGACGCCGACGCTGCGGACGTCGGCGAGCAGCACGACAGGGCACTGCCAGATGTCCCGGTCGAGACCGGCCGCCGTCAGCTCCTCACGGGCGATGGCGTCGGCCTCGCGCAGCAGGTCGAGGCGGTCCTTGGTGACCTCGCCGACGATGCGGATGCCGAGGCCGGGGCCGGGGAACGGCTGGCGCTGGACGATCTCTTCCGGCAGGCCGAGCTCGGCGCCGACCATCCGGACCTCGTCCTTGAACAGCTTGCGCAGCGGCTCGATGAGCTGGAACTCGAGGTCCTCGGGGAGTCCGCCCACATTGTGGTGCGACTTGATGTTGGCGGTGCCGGAGCCGCCGCCGGACTCGACCACGTCGGGGTAGAGCGTGCCCTGCACCAGGAACTCCACCGGCTGGTCGCCGGGGGCCTCGGCGATGATCTCCGCCTGGGCCTGCTCGAAGACGCGGATGAACTCGCGCCCGATGATCTTCCGCTTCTCCTCGGGGTCGGAGACCCCGGCGAGCGCGGCGAGGAACCGCTCCTGGGCGTCGACGACCTTCAGCTGGACACCGGTCGCGGCGACGAAGTCCTTCTCGACCTGCTCGGTCTCGTCCTTGCGCATCAGGCCGTGGTCGACGTAGACACAGGTCAGCTGCGAGCCGATGGCCTTCTGGACGAGGGCAGCGGCGACGGCGGAGTCCACGCCGCCGGACAGGCCGCAGATCGCACGCTTGGTGCCGACCTGCTCGCGGATCACGGCGACCTGCTCGTCGATGACGTTGCCGGTCGTCCAGTTCGGCGTGAGGCCGGCGCCGCGGTAGAGGAAGTGCTCGAGGACCTGCTGGCCGTGCGTGGAGTGCATCACCTCGGGGTGGTACTGCACGCCGTACAGCTTCTTCTCGTCGTCCTCGAAGGCCGCGACCGGCACGACGTCCGTGGACGCCGTGACCGTGAAGCCCTCGGGCGCCGCGCTGCACGCGTCGCCGTGCGACATCCACACGGACTGCTCGGTCGGGGTGCCCTCGAAGAGGGTGGACCCGGCCTTGGAGACGGCCAGCGGCGTGCGG
This sequence comes from Streptomyces sp. NPDC058284, assembly GCF_042881135.1. Taxonomy (NCBI): domain Bacteria; kingdom Bacillati; phylum Actinomycetota; class Actinomycetes; order Kitasatosporales; family Streptomycetaceae; genus Streptomyces; species Streptomyces sp. NPDC058284. Next base: position 47,431 of record NZ_JBHVYE010000038.1, on the reverse strand, counting down.
CCGTACTCCCGGGCGCCGGTGTTGTCGACGGTGCCGCCGAGGGTCGTCGCCATCAGCTGGAAGCCGTAGCACATGCCGAAGACGGGGACGCCGGCCTCGAAGAGCTGGCGGTCGACGGTGGGCGCGTTCTCCGCGTACACCGACGAGGGGCCGCCGGACAGGATGATCGCCGCGGGCTTCTTGGCGAGCATCTCGGAGACGGGCATCGTGCCCGGCACGATCTCGCTGTAGACGCGGGCCTCACGGACGCGACGGGCGATGAGCTGGGCGTACTGCGCTCCGAAGTCGACGACCAGAACGGTGTCGGGAGCGGCGGCAGCGGGGGGCGCTGATGGCACGGCGGCGGCCTTCCGGCGTTGAGCTTGAGCGGTGCGTGAGCAGAGGCTCGTGCGTGAGCAGGGGGTCTGTGTTTGTCGATTCTACCGGGCGCGGCAGGACCGTCCTCGTCGTATCCGACAGGCCCCGTGCCCGTGCGGCGGCGCCGGGGCGGGGCCTGGACGTCCGTCTCAGCATGCGAGCCGTACGAGAGCGGGATTGACCCGGCGTACGCGGTTGGGTCCATACTGGTCCCGTGACCAAGCACCTCAGCTTCCTCTTTACCTATGGCAACCGGCCCACCGGCTGCCATGGTCGAGCTGCTTGATCCACTGACAAGCGACTTACCGGGCGCCCCGGGCCGACAAGGCCCGGGGCGCTCTGTCGTACGCGGGACTTGCCGCTCCGGGGCACCACGGTCACCACGGACCACAAGGAGCCCCGCATGACTGCCACCACCACCCCCGCCCCCACCGCGCCCGCCGCTGCCGCTGCCGCCGACAAGACCGGTGCCCGCACCCCCGAGGCCGCGGGCGTCATCGAGAACGCAAGGGAACGGATCGACGCGCTCGACGACCGGATCATCGGCCTCGTCCAGGAACGCATGGCCGTCTCGGCCGTCATCCAGGAGGCGCGGATCACCTCCGGCGGCCGCCGTGTGAACCTCTCCCGCGAGATGGAGGTTCTCGGCCACTACAGCGACGCGCTCGGCAAGCCCGGCACGACGCTCGCGATGACGCTCCTCGAGCTGTGCCGGGGCCGCGTCTGAGCGCCGCCGTGAGGGCGGCGGGTGCCTGCGGAACTGAGTTCGGATCCGTTCTCACCCGTACGGCGCGTGACCGGTTCCGGGCGGGCTTCGTTGGTCCCGGTGTCCGTGTCAGCCAGGGGCGGGCCCGCAAGAACCACGCGTGGCTCCGCTGGAGCGATGAGGCGTGCGGATCATGCCGTGCGCCGTGGGACCTCGCTCCAGTGATTGTGACCGGACGGCAGGGGACAGCAGCCCGGTCACCCAAGAGAACGGTCGGCTCCGGGGACGCCTGGAGCCGGCCGGCCTCAGTCCCGTAATCCGCACCCTTTACCCCTGTGGGTGTGGCCGAAACAGGTGCGGTCGAAATGGTTGCGCCGCCGTCAGCACTTCCAGCACGATGCGTAGAGGGCGGGCCCAAGCCCTCCGTCCACCGTTCCATTGCCAATGGTCGATACCACGCGAGCGCCCCCAGTGCGCCGGGTCGGCCACCGGCACCTCGACCAAGCGGCGCACTCCCCCCGGCGCCGCCCCGAGGCACCGACGCGGCCCTGACGTCGGTGCCGCAAGCCAAGGGCCCCGCGGTTCCGTCCCGCGGGGCCCTTCGCTCTGCCTCTGACCGGTTCTGCGCGCCTACTGGTTCTGTGCTCTTACTGGTTCTGTGCTCTTACCGGTCCTGCGCTCTCACCGGTCCTGCGCTCTCACTGGTTCTGCGCTCTCACTGGTCGTGCCTTCTCCGGCGTTCTGCCGCTACAGGCTCTTCAACTTGTCCACCTGCGCCTCGACGATCTTCTTGGGCACGCCGAACTTCTTCGGCTGGAGCAGGTTGATCGAGTAGAAGGCCGCGAGCGTCGAGCCGCTGCGTACGACGGTGAAGCTCATCGGCGTCTTCTGCCCCTCGATGAGGCCCACCACCTTGTACGAGACGCTTTCGTCGCCCGCCTCCGGGGTGGGCAGGGCGGCGACGTCGCGGTACTTGGAGTCGGCGTGCTCGTAGGCGGTGCACTTCTTCGTGGCCGTCCGCAAGCCTTCCATGATCTTCTCGGCGTCGTCCTGGCCGTGTGCCATCAGGGCGAGGGAGACGACCATGGCGTCCAGTTCATCGGCGTCGGTCAGGGTCCGGCCGACGCGGGACTTCGCCGCCGGTTCGGTGGCGAACATGAACATGTCAGCCAATGACTGGCAGGCGGCCGGGTCCGCGGGCACGGGCTCCGACGGCATCTCCGCCGCGGAGATCTTCTCGAACTTGTAGCCCTTGATGTCGTCCTTGGAGAGCACCGCCTTCTCCAGGGCGGCAGCGGACAGGGCGGGCGCCTTCTTCTCGGCCGGCGCCTGTGCGGACTTGGAGGGTTCCGACGACTTGTCGCCGTCGCCGCCGTTCCCGCCGCCGCACGCTGCGGTCAGACCCAGCGCGGCCGCGACGGACGCGGCCACGACGGCCCGAGACACAGTTGACTTCACGTTTCCTACCTTCAGATGCCACCGCGCGGACGACGGCCCGCGCCGAGGCGATATGAAAGCGGCTGAGTCACGGCTGCCACCAGCGTTTTCCGTAACGATCGGAAACCGCTGGAAAGGTTGTACGCGGCGCGTGTGACTTAGGCCGTCCCGCGCCCGAGCTTGGCGAGCTGGGCGTCGATGATCTTCGGGGCCACCTTCGGGTCCTCGTCCGCCGTGGGCGTTCCGGTGCCTTCCATGCCGTCCTTCGCGGCGTCCTTGTCGCTCTGGACGCCCTCGGGGTCGTACAGGTTCGACGCGTCGAAGACCACGAGCGTCGAACCTCTGCGCACGACCGTGACGCTCTCCCGCGTGACGTAGTCGCCCTTGCGGTGGGCGGCCTTGTACGAGACGGCCTCGTCGCCCTTGTCCGGCGCGGGCAGTGACCTGACGCCGGTGTAGCGGTCGTCGCCGACGCGGAAGCCGGCGCACTTCTTCGCCTTGACCGCCGCGCGCAGGTCGGCCATGGCGTGCACGGCGTCGGCTTCGGCGTAGCCCGACAGGTCGACCGCGGTTGTCGTCGACCCCTTGCCCCCGGCGAGGGTCAGGGTGCGGCTGACGTGGGCCTTCGGCGCGGTCTTCGCCGAGGCGCCGGTGCCGGTGCCGGTGCCGGTGCCCGTTCCCGCGCCGGCACGGAGCGGGGCGGCCACCGGGCCGCACTCCGCTGGTGACGGCTTCGCGGCGGGCGGCGCGTCGGCCCCAGGGCCCGACCCCTCACGCCCGCCCTGCTCGCCCTGCCCGCCCTGCTCGCCCCGCGCGCCCGACTCGCCCTGCGCGTCCGGCTTCTCCACCTCATAGCCCTTGACGTCACCCGCCGCGAGGGCCGCCTTCTCCAGCTTCGAGGCTCCGGCACCCGCACCCGCACCCGCACCCGCACCGGCATGCGGCTTCGTCGGCTTCTTGTCGGCGCCGTCGCTGCCACCGCAGGCGGCGCTCGCACCGAGGGCGGCCACGATCGAGACGGCCACCACGGCACGCGACACAGCTGCCTTCACGTTCTGTTCCCCCGCTTGCTCTTGCGCTTGCTGTTCCTGCCCATGGGGCTACCGAGTTCTACGACGGGAGAAGATCAGTTCTGGTTCCGCGGCGGCGGGGTGCGCCTCGCGACCGGAGCTCACCAGCCCCAGAGCCAGAAGCGGAACGGGCTGAGCAGGACGATCGCGAGGGCCATGCCGCCGATGACGATCACCACGCTCCACACCCGGCGACTGCGCTCGGACCTGGCGCTGCGGCGCGGGCCCGTCGGCGCCGACCGCCAGTCGTCCGGGCTCCACCGCGCGGACTCGGCCTCGCGCCTCGCGCGCCTGCGGCGCAACCGCCCGGCCTGCTCGACCTGTTGGCGCGCGGCCTCCTCGTCGAGGCGCCGGAGCCTTTCGGCCACCATGCGCGCCCGCGCGGACGGCTCCTTCGGCGCGGACGAGCGGATCTCCCGCTCGCTGTCGTTCTCGAATCTCTTCCACACCTCGTCGGGTATGGCCACGCTGTCCCCTCCCCTGGATCTGCCTGGGTCTACTCGGATCTGCCTGGGTCTACACGCGTCCATTTCACTGCGTGCTCATGCCACCTGAGCGGGGCAGTTCTACGGCACCCCGCCACGGCGGCACAAGCGATGTGAGTCACGCCACATAAGCGTGCTGTGAGATCGAGACAACCATTCACAGGGACCACAGGTCATGCATGCGTAACAACGGCCACACCCGCGTCCCCACCGCGGAGGCCTCCACCTCCGTACTGCCGCCCAGGGCAGTGCGCCGGACTTCCTGAGGTCTTCATGAAGCTTCGTCGTGCCGTGGCCGCCGCGGCTGCTACGGCTGCCATCGCCCCGGCCGCACTGCTCTCCGCTCCGACCGCTTTCGCGACCGAGGGCACCGTTCCCGCTCCGCCCGCGGTGACCGCGGACACCGCGAAGACTCCGGAGGCTCCGGAGACGCCGACCGGCACGCCCACCCCACCCGCGACGGTCCCGTCGCCGGGTGCTCCGACTCCGTCCAAGTCGACGCCGGGCCCGGTCTCGCAGCACGAGGAGCCCACGAAGGCGGGCAAGACCCCCGAGATCCCCAAGGGTGCCGACGCCCCCGAGGACCCGGCGGACGAGCCCGACGAGCCCCTTCCGGCCGACTGCCCGACCAACAGGGACGGTGTGGACGCGAACTCGGTGCTTGAGGTCGATCTGGTCGGGCTGCCCAAGAAGCTCGTCCCGGGAAGCGGCTGGCACCGGTTCGAGCTGACCGCCGCCAACCCCACCGATGATCCGCTCGGTGAGGTCAGGTGGACCGCGTTCGTGAACAACTTCCCCGGGAGCAAGGACAAGAAGGACGCGCTGCGGACCTACGCGGACCTGCAGTTCCGCGACCCCGAGACCGACGAGTGGACGACGATCGACAGCAAGCTCAACGACGGCCTCGCCTACGGCACCACCGAGCTCGACGCCGAGGACGAGGCCACCATCGAGCTGCGGGTCAGGATCGGCGCCAAGGCTCCGCTCGGCAAGGGCTACGCGTTCGGCCGCGCCAAGTACGTCGACGCCGTGGACGACTGCGTACACAGCTCGGACAAGTACCACCCACTCACGATCGCCAAGGCGGGCGGTGACCACGAGAGCCCGGCCACGCCGACGGCCACGCCCACGCCGAGCCCGTCCAGGACGCCCGCCGCGGTGAAGAAGCAGCAGGGCGGCGCCCAGGACACCCCGGTCGCCGACGGCAGCCTCGCCGAGACCGGCGCCGGTTCGATGCTGCCGACCGTCGGCCTCGTCGGTGGTGTCGCCGTCGTCGCCGGTGCGGGCGTGATGTTCGCGGTGCGGCGCCGCAAGACCGACTCCGCCGTCTGAGTCCGCACGGCACCCGATCACACGTAAGGACCTGCGCTCGGAGGGGGGCGCAGGTCCTTACGTGTATCCGGGGGCGGGCGGCGCCGCGGGCTACTTCCTGGGCGGCACCGCGGGCTACTTCCTGGGCGGCACCGCCGGCATCCCCAGGAACGGCAGCTTCAGCGCGCCGAAGGCGTCCGCGGGGACCGCCGGGGTCTTCGGCTCGACGGCCGCCACCCGTACGTACCGCAGGCCCTGCGCCGGACGCGGGTCCTCGCCGCCCTTGTTGGGCCAGAACGACATCGCGCGCTCGGCCTGCGCGGTGATCGTCAGGGACGGGTTGACGCCCAGGTTGGCGGAGACCGCGGCGCCGTCGACGACCGAGATCCCGGGGTGGCCGTAGAGCCGGTGGTAGGGGTCGATGACGCCGGTCTCCGCCGAGTCGCCGATGGGGCAGCCGCCGAGGAAGTGCGCGGTCAGCGGGGTGCCCATGAGCTCGCCGATGTTCGAACCGGGGAAGCCGTTGATCTCCTGGGCGAGGAGGGTCGCCGCGCGCGTGGCCTCGGGAATCTGGTCGGGGTTGGGCGCGCCGTGGCCCTGGCGGGCGGTGAGCAGGCCCTTTCCGAGCCCCTTCTCCTTGCGGTACGTGGTCAGGGAGTTGTCGAGCGACTGCATGACGAGGCCGATGATGGACCGCTCCGACCAGCGCCGGTTGGAGAGCGAGCGCACGGCGAGGAGCGGGTGGCGCGCCATGTTGCCGAGCCAGCCGCCGACGCGGTGCTTGCCGCCCTTGAGGCTGTACGGGACCTGGAGCAGCGTCAGGCTGCCCATCGCGTTGGACTTCTTGCCGTAGCGGACGGGCTCGATGTGCGTGTTGGCGTCCGGGTGGATCGACGAGGTGATCGCGACGCCCTGGGTGAAGTCGGCCTTCGCAGCGCCGTGGCGCTTGCGGTAGCGGCGGTCGGTGGTCTGGGCGCCCACCAGAGCCTCGGAGTTGGTGCGGGTGAGTGTGCCGAGCCGCTTCGAGATCCGCGGGAGCAGGCCGGAGTCCTTCATGCGGTGCAGGAGGGTCTGGGTGCCGTACGTGCCTGCGGCGATGACGACCTTGCGGGCCTTGAACGTCCGGCCCCGGCCCTTCCGCTTGTCGTCGGTGGGCAGCGTCGCGACGGCGAAGCCGCCCCGCGAGTCCTCGGTGACGGCGACGACCGACGTCATCGGGTGGACGACCGCGCCGGCCTTCTCCGCGAGGTACAGGTAGTTCTCGTTGAGGGTGTTCTTCGCGCCGTGCCGGCAGCCGGTCATGCACTCGCCGCACTCGGTGCAGGCCCTGCGGGACGGGCCCGCGCCGCCGAAGTAGGGGTCGGGAACTTCCTGGCCCGGCCCGGCCGTTGTACGACCGTCCGCGTCCTTCGCGTCACCGAAGAAGACGCCGACGGGTGCCATGTGGAAGCTGTCGCCGACCCCCATCGCCTGGGCGGTGGCCTTCAGGTGGACGTCCGAGGGCGTCGTCGTCGGGTTGAGCCGCACCCCGAGCATGCGCTTGGCCTGCTCGTAGTAGGGGCGCAGCTCGTCCTGCCAGTCCGTGATGTCCTTCCACTGCGGATCGTTGAAGAACGGCGCGGGCGGTACGTAGAGGGTGTTGGCGTAGTTCAGCGAGCCGCCGCCGACCCCGGCGCCCGCGAGGACCATCACGTTGCCGAGCAGGTGGATGCGCTGGATGCCGAAGAGGCCGAGCGCGGGCGCCCAGAGGTAGTTCTTGATGTCCCAGGAGTTCTTGGGCAGCGTCGCGCGCGTGAAGCGGCGGCCCGCTTCCAGGACGCCGACGCGGTAGCCCTTCTCCGTGAGGCGCAGCGCGGAGACGGCACCGCCGAAGCCGCTGCCTACGACGATGACGTCGTAGTCGTACGCGTCGTCGGACACGTCGGCGCCCTGGTTCTGGGCAGAGCTCTCCTGTGACATTGACTCTCCTCATATGAAAACGCGCGGGCCGATGGTGGCTGAGCGCGCAGCTCCCCACGCCCCTTACGGGACGCTGCTAGCGCAGCCGGAACGCCTTCATGACCTTCAGGCTCGTGTTCATGAACGCCGCGTACTTCTCGTCGTCCAGGCCGAAGGACGGCGCCAGCGGCATGACGCGCTGGGTGGCGACGGTCTGCGCCTCGGTGAACTTGAGGATGCCCTCGGAGCCGTGCCGTCGGCCGAGGCCGGAGTCCTTCATGCCGCCCATCGGGGACTGCACGCTGCCGTAGGCGGGCGCGAACCCTTCGTTGACGTTGACCGTGCCGGTGCGCAGGCGGGCCGCGACCTGGCGGCCACGCTTCGCGTCCTTCGTCCAGACCGAGGAATTGAGGCCGTACGGGGTGGCGTTGGCGAGCTCGACCGCCTCGTTCTCGTCGGTGAAGCGGTAGAGGGAGACGACGGGGCCGAAGGTCTCCTCGGTGCAGACCGACATCGGGGCCTCGACGCCGTCCAGGATGGTCGGCTCGAAGAAGTAGGGGCCGATGTCCGGGCGCGCGACGCCGCCCGCGACCAGCGTGGCGCCCTTGGCGACGGCCTCCTCGACGTGCCGGGTCACGGTCTCCAGCTGCCGTTCGCCGACGAGGGAGCCCATGTCGGCGCCGTACGCGAGGGACGTGCCGAGGCGCATCGCCCTCGTCCGCTCCGCGAAGCGCTCCACGAAGCGGTCGGCTATGGACTCGTGGACGTACAGCCGCTCGATGGAGATGCACAGCTGGCCCGCGGACGAGAAGCAGGCGCGCACCGCGCCCGCGGCGGCCTTGTCGATGTCGGCGTCGTGCAGCACCAGCATGGCGTTCTTGCCGCCGAGTTCGAGGGAGACGCCGACCAGGCGGGCCGCGGCGCCCTGGGCGACCTCGCGGCCCGTGCGGGTGGAGCCGGTGAAGGAGACGTAGTCGGCGCGGCTGACGAGCTCGGGGCCGACGACCGGGCCCTCGCCGAGGACGACCTGGAAGACCTCGGACGGCAGGCCCGCCTCGATGATCAGGTCGCGGGCCCACAGGGCGGTGAGGCAGGTCTCCGTGTCGGGCTTCATCACCAGGGCGTTGCCCGCGACGAGGGCGGGCAGGGCGTCGCCGATGGACAGCTCGAAGGGGTAGTTCCAGGGGGCTATCTGCCCGACGACACCGCGCGGCTGGCGGTTCTCGGTGACCTTGGTGAGGACCGGGACGACGCCGGTGTGCCGCTTGGGGCTCAGGTACGCGGGGGCCTTGCGGCCGTAGTGCCGGGCGGCGACCGCGACGGCCTGCACCTCCTCGTGGGCGTGCAGGCGGGCCTTGCCGGTCTCCAGCTGGATCAGGTCGAGGACCTCGGCCTGGCGCTGGAGCACCAGGTCGTGGAAGCGCAGGAGGACGGCGGCGCGCTGCTTCACCGGGGTCCTCGCCCAGGCGGTCTGCGCGGTGCGGGCCCGCTCGAAGGCGGTGGCGACGTCCTCGGGGGTGGACTCGGGCAGGTCGGCCAGCTTCTCGCCGGTGAGCGGCGTGTGGTTGGCCGTCCGCCCCGAACCGATGACGTCACGGGTGAGCTGGGCGATCAGCTCGGGCGTGACCACGTCGGCGGCGGTGCGCGCGCCTGCGGGGGCCGGGGCGGTCGGGTTCGTTCCGAGGGGCGCTGCGGTGGCCTGCGAGTCCGTCATGCTCGTGAGAGTAGGCCTACGTCAGGGATTTGGGTACCCATCGGTAACGGGGTTCACGGGTCACTCACACGACGCCAGCGATTGCTGGCGTCAAAGCCGCTGATCAGGGCGTTGTCGCGGGCCGCGCCCCTCGGCGCACGTTTTTGGGACACCGTGCGGAACCCGGTCTCAGAGCTTGTCGGGCGCCAGCTCCGCGACCGCCGTCCTCGCGACCTCGCGACCGCGGGCCGTGAAGTCGCCCTTGCCCGGATAGCTGATGACCATCTTGTACATGTCACCGCTCCTGGTCCGGTAGTAGAAGGCCTTGAGCTCGCGGGGCCGCGGGTTCTGGCTGTCGGTCGTGGAGTACGTGACGGTGTTCTCAGCCGCCTTCTCCCCGCGGAACTTGGTCTCCTCCGGCGCGGTCCTGGGAGCGGGATCGGAGGCCATGCCGAGGTTGTAGTCGCCGGACTCCTTGAAGTCGGCGTCGTCGTCGTACATCTGCGCCGCCGCGGTCCCGGCGATCTCACCTTCGTCCTCGGCCTTCTTGCTGAGGGCGAGGCTGATCGTGATGCTGCCGCTCGGGTCGGTGTAGGCGACCCAGTGCGCCTTGGCCGTCGAGTTGTCGTCCTCGGACTTCTCGTACCCCTTGGGCGCGGAGACGGTCGCCGCCAGCTCCTTCACGTCGTGCTTCTGCCAGCCCTCCGTGTCGTCCGAGCCCCCGAAGGGGTTCAGGGCCACCAGGACGCCCGCCGCCACCGCGGCGACGACCACACCCGCGACGGCGGCGAGCGCCTTGCGGCTCAGGAAGATCCCCTTGCCGCGGCCGCCGTCGCCGTCGCCGTCGTTCGTAACGGTGACGACCTGGGTGGGCGCCGGCTGCGGTGGCCGCGCCGCCTCCTCCAGGAGCGCGCGCACCTGCGCCGCGTTCGGGCGCTGCGCCGGGTCCTTGACCAGCAGCCGGTTGATCGCCTCCGCGAGCGGGCCCGAGGCGGAGGCAGGTGCGGCGGGCGTCGCGTTGAGCACCGACTGGAGCGTCGCCGGGGTGTTGTTGCGGCGGAACGGCGAGACGCCCTCGGTCGCCGCGTACAGAACGACGCCCAGCGACCAGAGGTCGGAGGCCGGACCGGGGCGTCGGCCAAGCACCCGCTCCGGGGCGATGAATTCGGGCGAGCCGACAAAGCCGCCCGTGTCCGTCAGGTTGGTCTCGCCCTCGATCTGGGCGATGCCGAAGTCGGTGAGGACGACGCGGTCGTACCGGCCCAGCATGACGTTGTCCGGCTTCACGTCACGGTGCAGGATGCCCGCCTGGTGCGCGGCGTCCAGGGCGTTCAGGACGTCGAGACCGACGCGCGCGGCCTCGCGGGCGTCCAACGTGCCCTCCTGCAGCGCGGCGCCGAGCGAGCGCCCCCGGACCAGCTCCATCACGATCCACGGCTGACCGTCCTCCACCGCCACGTCATGGACGTTCACCACGGCCGGGTGGTCGAGGCGGGCCGCGGCCCGTGCCTCGCGGCGCATCCGCTCGAAGACGTTGGCCCGCTCGCGCTCCGGGAGGTGGTCGGGGACGCGCGGCTCCTTCACCGCGACCTCGCGGTCCACCGTCTCGTCCTTGGCGCGCCACACCGTTCCCATGCCGCCGTGGCCGAGCTTGGCCAGCAGCCGGTAGCGGCCCGCGATGCGCCGGCCCGCGCCCGGCTCGGCCCCGGCCGCCTGGTCCGGCACGGCCTGGGTGGGCCCGGGGGCGGACGTCTGCTGGGGCGGCTGCTCCTGGTGGGCGGGCTGCTGCGGCTGCGCGTACGGGTTGTCGGGGAGAGCCCCGGCACGGTGGCCCGACTGCCCCGGTACACCCGGCTGTTGCGGTGGCTGAAGGCCGAAACTGGTGGGTTCGTACGGCCCGTAGGAGGCTCCCCCGTCATTACTCATGCCCCCATGAGTACCGTGCCGGGCACCTCGGTATCCAGCCAGGCCCCCCACTTGTGACCGGGGTGATGCACGCGGCACACCGCCGGGCTCACCTGCGTACGAACGTGTCCACCGCCGCGTCGAAGTACCGCCGCGCCTGCGCCGCCTCCCCGACAGGCGCCGACACCCACACGTCGAACATCCGGCCGCCCTCCTCCCAGCACAGGTCGAAGGTGTGCCGGTCGCCCTCCGCCGCGGTGAAGCCGTCCCAGGTGAACTCCCACAGCGCGGCCGGCCTGCCGTTGCGCGTGGTCTCCGTGATCCTGCCGCCGCGGTAGCCGGGGTTGTTCCGCGGCCCCGCGGCGTCGGCGCGGCGCTGTGCGGCGAGTGGGCCGCCGGGCTCGCGGCCCGTCTCCTTGATGCCGATGCGGTACGTGCCGTCGGGCGAGACGTAGAAGACGCGGGGGCCGTCGACCTCGCGCCGGAAGCCTTGGGGGACGGCCAGCGCAAAGCCCCTGGGGTCGTTCGCGATGCGGTAGCCCTTGGGCGCCTGGGGCGAGGACGGTCGCGCCGACGGGGACGTGACGGTGACCGTGGGTGTCGGCACACCGTGGGGCGTGGCGGAAGACGCGGCGGGCGGTGTGCCGTTGGCGTCATCTTCCCTGCTCAGCAGCAGCGCGGCGCTGACACCGGCGCCCGCGACGGCGGCCACGAGCGCGGCGGCGATCAGGACGATCCGGCCGTGCCCGCCGTACGGCTTCGCGGGCGCCGCCGTCGGCAGAGCCGCGGGCAGGGCCACCGGGATGTCCCGCTGGGTCGGCGGGTGCCCGCCCCGCCCCGGCCACCCCGGAAGCCCGTGCAGCCCCGGCCGCCCCGGCCGTCCGGCCCCCGGTCTCTCCCGCGCCACCGCGGGCATCCGCCCCGTCTCGACGTACGCCCGCAGCAGTTCCTCCGCCTCGCTCGCGTCGAGGCGGCGCTCCGGGTCGCGCTCCAGGAGGCCGAGCACCACGGGCAGCAGCGGCGCGGCGGCCGCGGGCGGCCGTATCTCGTCGTAGACGACCGCGTGCAGGACCCCGCCGATCGAGTCGCGGCGGAACGGCGACTCACCGGCAAGCGCGGTGGCCAGGAGCGCGCCGAGCGACCACAGGTCGGACTCGGGCCCCGTCCGCTCCCCCGCCATCCGCTCGGGCGCGGTGAACTCGGGCGAGCCGACGAACGAGCCGACCTCCGTGAGCGTCGTCGCCCCGGTCAGCTGCGCGATCCCGAAGTCGGTGAGCACGACACGGCCGGTCGCCCGCTCCAGGAGTACGTTGGCGGGCTTGAGGTCGCGGTGCAGGATGCCCGCCTCGTGCGCGGTGCCCAGGGCGCCGAGCAGGTCGATGCCCATCCGGGCGACGGTGAGCGCGTCCAGCGGGCCGCTCCGCGCGATCCGCCCGGCCAGCGAGCCGCCCTCGATCAATTCCATGACGATGTACGGCTGTTCGCCCTGCACGACGACGTCGTGGACGACGATGACATGCGGATGCCGCAGCTGCGCCACCGCCCGCGCCTCGCGCAGGGTCCGCTCGCGCCGGCCCTCCGCCTCGGCGTCGGAGAGCGTCTCGTCGCGCGCAAGCTCCTTGACCGCGACCTGGCGTGCCAGGAGCAGATCGGTGGCGCGCCACACGACCCCCATGCCGCCCCGGCCGAGCGGCGACTCCAGGCGGTAACGTCCCGCGATCACACGGGCGTCGTCCCCACCGGCGCCCGCCCCGCCGGCGTGGTCTCCCAGGCTCCCCATGCGGCCATCATGCCCCACACGTGCGCGAACGGTACGGGTCCGAGCGATCGGCGGGGCCGGTTCCGGCCGCTGCCATCAGGCACCTCAGAGGTGGGCGTACGTGCTCAGGGCTCACGCCACCCGAGGACCATCGCGTCGAACTGCTCCCGCGTGGCCGCCCAGTTCGCGGCCGGAGCCGACATGTAGAGCACGTACTCGACGCCGTCACGGCTGACATAGGACTGCGAGATGGCGCGGCGTGGCCCCGCCGTGGTGTCGTTGGCGCCCGCCTTCCAGCTGAACTCCCAGAGGGCGCCGTGCTGGTCGCGGAACGTGTTGGAGTTCATTTCCAGCCGCCGGTACCCGGGGAGCTTCACCCGCAGGTTCTTCTCCAGCGCCACCTGGTGCGCGTACGGGCTCTCGGACTGCGGGTTCTTGTCGACAGCGATGCGCAGGAAGCGGCGGCCCCCGTCGGGCGTGTAGTCGATCTGGTTGCCGTTCGCCTCGCGCTTCCAGTTCCTGGGCAGCCTGAGGCTGAAGCCCTCGGGGTCCTTCACCCGCTGCCAGTCGTCGGGGATGCCGCCCACCACCCTGGCCGGCCCCTCGCTCGCGCCCGAGCCCCGGTCCTTCGTACCGGCGTCGGCGAAGCGCAGGTAGCCGAGCACACCGCCGCCGCCGAGCAGCGCGGCCACGACGGCGAGGGCGGCGATCGCGGGCCAGCGTCGGCGGCGGCGCGGGTGCGCGGCTCCCTGGTGGGCGAGGGTGTGGAGATCGCCGCCGCCGCTGCCGGGGACCGGGGTGGGGTCGTAGCCGTGGGGCGTGGGGGCCTGGGGGTGCGTGGCGTGCGTGTACGGGGAGGGGGCGTGGGTGGGCGTGTGAGGTTCGGAGGGTGCTTGATGCGCGTGCCCTTGCGCGACCGTGTACGGGCCGGTGGTGGGCTGGGGGCCGTTGGCGGACTGTGTGCCGTTGGCGGGCTGCGGGCCTTCGGCCGGGTGCGCCTGCGTCGGGACGTACGCGTGCGCCTGCTGCGGAGGCCTGCCCTCCGCGGCCTGGGCCAGCATCAGCTCGGCCTCCTCGGCGCTCGGCCGGGCCTGCGGGTCCTTGTGCAGCAGCGCGCCGATGACCGGCCCGAGGACACCCGCGTACCGCGGCGGCGCAGGTTCCTCCGTCACCACGGCCTGCATCGTGCCGAGCGGTGACGTGCGCCGGAAGGGCGAGTGCCCCTCGACCGCCGTGTACAGCGTGGCGCCGAGCGCCCACAGGTCGGAGGCGGGGCCGGGGTTGCCGCCGCTGACCCGCTCGGGCGCCAGGTAGTCCACGGAGCCGACGACTTCACCGGTCCGCGTGATCGTCGAGTCCCCCTCGATCGCGGCGATCCCGAAGTCGGTGAGCAGGATGCGCCGGTCGTCGGAGAGCAGGACGTTGCCGGGCTTGACGTCACGGTGCAGGACTCCGGCGGCGTGCGCGGCGCGCAGGGCCTTGAGGGTCCACAAGCCGATGCGGGCGGCCTCCGTGGGCTCGACGCGGCCGTCGTCCTTGACGGCGTCGGCCAGCGAGCGGCCCTCGACGAGTTCCATCACGATCCAGGGCCGGTCGTCGTACTGGATGACGTCGTGGACGGTGACGACGGCGGGGTGGTTGATGCGGGCGGCGGCGCGAGCCTCCGTCTGCGTACGTGTGAAGAGGACGGCGCGGTCGGCCTCCTGCACGAACTGGGCGGCCGTCAGCTCCTTGACGGCGACGGCCCGGTGCAGCACCTCGTCCTGCGCGCGCCACACCCGTCCCATGCCACCGCGCCCGATGGATTCAGCGAGTCGGTAGCGGCCCGCGAGGAGCTGGCCCTGCATCTGATTCACGTTCCCCCGCAATGGTCTGGTCCCGCCCAGGTTAAGGAGCGGGCGGCGTGCAGGGAACCACAGGGGGGCTTAGGAGACCGCACTGTGACGCATGCCGTGCATGTCCAAAGTGCCGGAATCGGCTCAGTCCGTGACCCGATAAGTGGCCGAGGCCTGCTCGTAGAGCCGCGTCACCTCGTCCCGTTCGGCCTCGGGCCCGCGCACCTGCACCACGTGGTACTTCCCGCCGACGGCCATCGCGAGATTGCGTACGAAGACCTCGCGGCCCGCGCCGTCCTGCCAGGTGAACTGGCCTTCCGCCATGGTCCGTCCGCCGACGTCGATGCGCCGCATACCGCTGGAGGTCGCCCAGGAGGAGTCGCGGAACGGCTGCAACTCGCGCTCGTGCTCGCGCTGGTACTTCATGGGGTCGCTGCCGTACCCGTCGGTGGTGTCGCGGCCGGGGACCAGGAGCAGCTCGAAATCGCCGTGTGTGTACCGGACCTGGCCCCGGCCGTTCTTGGGCTGCCGGTCCCAGCCGCTCGCGACGGCGACGTGGAAGCCTTCGGGGTCCTTGCGCAGGGTGAAGCCTCGCGGGAGTTCGGGCGCGCCGGTCTGCGGCTCCTGCGAACTGGGGTTCTTGCCGTTCTTGCCCTTGCCCTTGTCGTTCTCCTTGTCGTTCTCCTTGTTCTTGTTCTTGGAGCTGCCCTCGTTCCCGCCGGGGCCGGTGCCTGTCCCGTTGCTCGCGTCCGGCGCCGAACTGACCTCGCCCGCAGCCCCCGTACGGTCGCCCGAAGCATGGTCACCGCTCTTGGGCATGAACACCATGGCGTACACGACGGCCGCCGCGAGTCCCAGGAGGATGGCGATCAGCAGCAGCTTCCCCAGCGAACGGGGGCGGCCCGGGGCGCGCGGCTCGCGGGGCAGCTCCGGCTCGTGGGACAGCCGGGGTTCCTCCACCGTCCCGGTCTCCCTCGGCGCCTGCGGAGGGAGCAGCCCCTTGCCGCCTGCGCCCTTGGCGCCCCTGCCCTTCCCGCTTCGGGCCTTCCCGCGCTTGTGGCGTCCGTGTGCCCCCGGCCCGCTCCCCGCGGCACCTGCCACCACGCCCCCGCGCCGCCTGCGGACGACCTCGCCCCGTCGGCGTACGACAGGCAGCCTTCCCGCGTCGTACGCCGGGACCGGTACGACATGCGCACCGGCTTCCGGCTCGGGCGCGGAGCGCACGAGGGAGCGCAGCCAGCCGCTCAGCTCCTCGAAGTCGAGCCGGTCCGTCGGGTCCTGACGCAGCAACGACTCGACGACCGGCCGCAACGGCCCGCACTCCTCGGCGAAGGCGGGCGGCTCGGCGCACACGAGCTGGACGAGTTCGGCCGTGCTGTCCTCCGGATACGGGGCATGGCCCTGCACGGCACGAAACAGCAGCGCGCCCAGGGCCCACAGGTCGGTGGCGGGGCCGATCGGTGCGGCCAGCTGCCAGTTCTCGTGCACGGGCCCTGCCTGCTCGGGCGCCCACCGCTCAGTGACGGCGCCAACGACGACCATGCGCGCGTGGCGGGCGCGCTCGGCGGCGAGAGCGGTGGTGGGGCCGCGGACGGCCCCTTCGGCGGGACCTTCGTCCCAGGCCCCGCGCCCGTTCCCCGGCCCGCTCTCCGGCCCATTCCCCGGCTGGCTCTCCGGCCCGTCCTGGTGCGCGTGCTCGTTTTCGTGCGTGGGTTCGTTCCGGTGCGTGGGCTCGTTCTCGTACGTGTGCCCGTACGCGCTCCGTGCGGCCGGGACGCCGCCCCTCGGCACAGCACCGTGCCAGGGCCTCGTCTCCGCCACGCCGTAGGGGTCCGGGATCCGCCCGGCCGCCGCCTCGCTCTCCCCGGTCACCCGCGCGGCCGCACGCGTCCCCGCGCGGTACGCCGCGACGGCGCCGGTGGCCCCGGCCCGCGCGTCCCGCCCGGCGGACTCCGGCGCGGGATCGAGAGACATGTCCCCGGCGTCGTCACGGGACTCACCCCACGCACGGGACGCACGGGACGCACGGGGCGCACCGGACGCACCGGACGCACCGGACACACGTGATGCGCGGGCTACACCAGCGGCCCCAGGAACCCCAGAGGCCCCAGGGACCCCAGGGGCCCCGGAAGCCTCAGCGACCCCCGTCTCCCCGTACCCCGACACATTCCCGACCGACCCCGCCGAGCCTGCCGCCTCCCCTGCCTCCACCGGCCGCGGGTCGTACCCGCAGAGCGCCTCCTCGGCCGCCCCGGCCGCCAGACCCGTCAGCATGACCCGGCCGTCGTCGCAGATCAGCACCGTCCGCGCGGTGATGTTCCGGTGCACCCAGCCGTACGCGTGCAGCACCCGCAGCGCCGCGAGGACGTCCGCCGCGACCTCGGCCGCCCGGTACGGACTCAGCGGTCGGTCCGCGAGGAGCGCCGCGAGGGGCCGCGCCGCCACCAACTCGCTGACTATCCACAGCGAGCCGCCCTCCGCGAACACGTCGAAGACCTGGTCGAGGCGCGGGTGGTCCGGTATCTGCGCGGCCGTCTGCGCCGCCTCGATCGCGCGCCGCACCGCCGGGTCCGTGGGCCTGCGCGTCGTGCGCGACGCGGCCCTGCGCACTCCGGTACCGCCCGTCCTCGCCCGCGGCACGAAACCCTCGGGCAGGTCGTCCACGACCGGCTCGGCCTCGGCAGGACCGCCCTCGCCGACCACCTCGGCCTCGACGATCTCGGGTAACGGCACCTGGCGGACCAGGACTTCCTGCCCGCTGTACGTGTCGAAGGCGCGGGACTCGGCGAACTCGTACTCGTCCGAGGGCGGCAGCGGCAGGCGGTAGCGGTCGGCCAGCACCCGTCCCGCATAGTCGTCCACGTCGCCTCCCGTCCGCCCGGTGGTCAAATCCGTTCGTCTTATGGCTCGTTGCGGCTGCTTACGGTCCGCAAGCACTCACGATACGTGCCGGAGGCGAACCGCAATGAGGGATACCAGATCTCGGGCTAGGACTTCGGCTCGAACGTCCTGGTGAACGTGCGCCATGTGTCGCGCCGCTTCGCGCTTCCCCAGTCATCGGCCTTGGCCGTGTACATCATTCCGTAGCCGAGGCCGTCGTTGACGACGAAGCCACGGTCTATCGACCGGTACTTGGTCCCGCCGTCGACATAGGTGAACTCCCAGTCCGCCGTGTTCCAGCCGCGGAAGCCCACCTTCTCTATGCGGATCCGGTGGTACTGCGACCGGACCATGCCCTTCTCCTGGTTGTTCCAGTCGCGCACCGGGTCGTCCTTGGGCGTGCCCGTCCAGCCGAGCAGCAGCTTCTGCCCGTCGGGCCCGCCGAACCGCGCGCCCGCGGCGCTCGTGGACTGGTACTTCCACCCCTTCGGCAGCCCGATCTTGAAGCCCTGGCTGTGCTTGTACGTCGACTCCGCGCCGTCACCCGGCTTCTTGTCCCCATCGTTCTTGCCCGGGTCGTCCTTCTTGTCCTTGTCCGGGTCGGAACTCGCGTCCTTCGTGGGGTCCTTGGACCGGTCGCCGTCGGTACCCGCGGCGGTTCCCTTGTCCCCGTCCTTCCCGGCGCCCTTGTCCGCTTCCTTGCTCTGGTCGCCGCCCGCGTTCGCCCCGCTGGACGCGGCCTTGTCGCCGCCCTTGTTGTCCTTGCTGCCGGAACCGTCGTCACCGAGCGCGAGGGCGAGCACGGTGCCGAGCACCGCGAGCACGACCACCACGGACAGGATCACCAGCGTCCGCCGCGGCACCACGTCGGTGAGCGACGCCTTGACGGGCGGCCGCGACGACGGGCCCCCCGGACCGGACGGCGATCCCGCGGACGAACCGGTGCGCGACGTCGTGGACGCGGACGTCCCCGCGGCGCGCGCGGCGGCTGCCTTGCGCAGCGACTGCACGGCGCCCTTCAGCCGGTCGGCGGCGACCTCGGCCGTGCGCCCCGCGGCGGCCCCGACGGCGGAGACACCGGAAGCGCCTCCGGCCTTCCCACCGGAAGTACCGGTACTCCCGGAACCACCAGCGCTACCGGCAACGCTCGAATTGCCGGAACCGCCCGAACTGCCGGAACCCACAGCACTACCGGCCCCGGCGGCACCGACAGCCCCACCAGCGGCCCCCGCGGCCCCTGCGGCCTTGGACGGCTTGGTCAGCCTGTCGGTCAGCGGAGTCTTCGGGCCCTTGGGAGCCTTCGAGGCCCACGGAGTCCTCGGCGACTTCTGCGCCTTCGGTGACTTCGACGGCGCGGGCGGGACCGGCGGCAGCGGCACCACCTTGGTGGCCTCCACCGGCTCCGGCTCCCGCTTGATCTCCGGAGAGTGGATCACGTCCATGAGGAGCGCCCGCGCGCCCGCGTCGTCGAGCCGCTGCTCCGGGTCCTTGGCGAGCAGGCCGTAGATGACCTTCTCCAACGGGCCCGCGTTCGTGGGCTGTTCGACGTCCTCGGTCATCACCGCGGTGAGGGTCGCGATGGCCGACCCCTTGTCGTACGGCGGGACGCCCTCCACGGCCGCGTACAGCAGGCCGCCCAGCGACCACATGTCGGCCGCGGGCCCCGGCTTGTGGCCGCGGGCGCGCTCCGGGGAGATGTACGAGGGCGCGCCGACGAGCATGCCGGTGGAGGTGATCGACGGGTCGCCCTCGACCTGGGCGATGCCGAAGTCCGTCAGGACGACCCGGCCGTCCTCGGCGATCAGCACGTTCGACGGCTTCACGTCGCGGTGCAGGATGCCCTCGCGGTGCGCGGACCGCAGCACGTCGAGTACGGCGAGGCCGACCTCGGCCGCCCGGCGCGGCGTGAGCAGTCCGTCCTCACGGATCACCTCGGCGAGCGACTTGCCCTCGACCAGCTCCATCACGATCCACGGGCGGTCGTCCTCGTCGACCACGTCGTAGACGGTGACGGCGCTGGTGTTGCGGATCCGCGCGATCGCCTTCGCCTCGCGCAATGTCCGCGTGATGAGCCGCCGCTTCTCCTCCTCGTCGATGCTCGAGGGGAACCGCAGCTCCTTCACCGCGACCGTACGGCCAAGGGTTTCGTCCTTGGCGCGCCAGACGGTGCCCATGCCGCCGCGGCCGAGCACCTCTCCCAGCCGGTACCGGCCGGCGAGGAGACGTGCGCTCTTGTCCCGACGGGCCTCACCCGTCTGCTCCGCGTCCGACATGCGTCCCCTCTGCTGCTACCGCTGCTACCCGAGCAACCCGCCCTGACAGAGCCTTCATTGTCCCTTACTCAAGGACCGGCCGACGCCCAGGGTCCACAGGCCCCCAAGACATGGTCCGCGGCCCCCCATCACGCCTCTCATGATGGGCCGCGCACGAGGACGGCGCCGCTCGACAGCGTGCCGCCGGGCCGCCCGCGCCGTGCGGATCCGGCCACGGACGCCACTCTTCCGCTGGTCACCGGCCGAAGCAAGGCCTCGGCCCCGGCGCACGGGAGACGTACCGCACGCGGGCCGGCCGGTTGAGCCGACGGGTCGTCACCTTCCAGACCAACATGGACATGCCGACCCATTGGGGAGCGAATCGACTGTGCCGACGGGTGAGTTCCGCCCCCGTGCCCTGGATGGGCGGGGCCCCCGCCCCCCTCGTGACCTAGTTGAGCGGCACGATGTCCGGCGCCCCCAAGCGTGCCGCGTCCGCCGTGAGGTCGTCCGGCTGGCGCTGCGACTCGCGCTCGGCCTCCACCCGCTTCTCGTAGTGCTGCACCTCCCGCTCGATCTGGTCCTTGTCCCAGCCGAGGACGGGCGCCATCAGCTCGGCGCACTCCCTGGCGCTGCGCGTGCCCCGGTCGAACGTCTCGATCGAGATGCGGGTGCGCCGGGTCAGTACGTCGTCGAGGTGGCGGGCGCTCTCGTGCGACGCGGCGTAGACGATCTCGGCCCGGAGGTAGTCGTCGGCTCCGGGCAGGGGCTCGCCGAGCTTCGGGTCCGCGGTGATGAGTTCGAGCACCTCCTCGGCCAACGAGCCGTATCGGTTCAACAGGTGCTCCACTCGCACCACATGCAGGCCCGTCCGCGCGGCGATCCTCGCCCGGGCGTTCCACAGCGCCTTGTACCCTTCGGCGCCGACGAGCGGGATGTCCTCCGTGACGCATTCGGCGACGCGCTGGTCGAGGCCGTGCACCGCCTCGTCGACGGCGTCCTTGGCCATCACGCGGTACGTCGTGTACTTGCCGCCCGCGACGACCACGAGGCCGGGTGCCGGGTGCGCGACCGTGTGCTCGCGGGACAGCTTGCTCGTGGCGTCCGACTCGCCGGCAAGCAGCGGGCGGAGCCCCGCGTACACGCCCTGGACGTCGTCCCGGGAGAGCGGCACCGCGAGGACCGAGTTCACGTGCTCAAGGAGATAGTCGATGTCGGCGCTGGAGGCGGCCGGGTGCGCCTTGTCCAGGTCCCAGTCCGTGTCGGTCGTGCCCACGATCCAGTGCCGGCCCCACGGGATGACGAAGAGGACGCTCTTCTCGGTCCGCAGGATCAGTCCGGTCGACGCGTTGATCCGGTCCTTCGGCACGACCAGATGGATGCCCTTGGACGCCCTGACGTGGAACTGGCCGCGCTCGCCCACCATCGCCTGTGTGTCGTCCGTCCACACGCCGGTCGCGTTCACGATCTGCTTGGCCCGGACCTCGTACTCCCCGCCGCCCTCCACGTCCTGCACGCGGGCGCCGACCACCCGCTCGCCCTCACGCAGGAAGCCGGTGACCTTGGCGCGGTTGGCGACCTTCGCGCCGTACGCCGACGCGGTGCGCACCAGCGTGGCCACATAGCGCGCGTCGTCCATCTGCGCGTCGTAGTACTGCATGGCACCGACCAGGGCGTCCTTCTTCAGACACGGGGCGACGCGCAGGGCGTGGCGGCGCGTCAGGTGGCGGTGCATGGGCAGGCCGCGGCCGTGTCCGCGCGACATCGACATGGCGTCGTAGAGGGCGACGCCGGAGCCCGCGTACAACCTCTCCCAGCCCTTGTGCTGCAAGGGGTAGAGGAACGGCACCGGCTTCACGAGGTGCGGGGCGAGCCGCTCCAGGAGCAGGCCGCGCTCCTTCAGCGCCTCCCGCACGAGGGCGAAGTCGAGCATCTCCAGATAGCGGAGGCCGCCGTGGATCAGCTTGCTGGACCGGCTCGACGTGCCCGAGGCCCAGTCCCGCGCCTCGACAAGGCCGGTGGACAGGCCTCGGGTCACCGCGTCGAGCGCCGTGCCCGCACCGACCACGCCCGCGCCCACCACCAGGACGTCCAGCTCCCGCTCGGCCATTCCCGCAAGTGACTCGGCACGCTCCGCCGGCCCCAGTGTCGCTGTCCTCACCGCTGCCTCCCGTTGAGCTCGGGTGTGGTCGGACTCACATCATGCCCAGATTTCCCCGCCGCCCGCCGATCGTGACCCCCGGCCTGTGGACAACACTCCGGAACCCCACGCAACGCAATACCGCAAATCGGTCATATTTACTCCTAGTCTGACATTGCGCTGCTCCGCCTTGTCCACAGGGCTTGCGCACTCGTCCCACACCGGCTATTGGGAGGACGGCCCACCGCCATGCCCGCAGATCTCGCCGTCATCGGTCTCGGCCACCTCGGCCTGCCCCTCGCCCAGGCCGCCGTCGCACGCGGCATCGCCACCATCGGCTACGACCCCGTCCGCGCCGCCGACCTGGCCGGCGGCCGGCTCCCGTGCGACGGCGCCGAAGGCACCCTCACCGCCGCCGAAGTCCGCCGGATGCTCTCGGGAGGCTTCCGGCCGACCGTCAACCCGGCCGAACTCGGCCGGGTCCGCACCGCTGTCATCTGCGCCCCCACCCCGCCGGCCGCCGACCGCTCACTCGACCTGAGCCAGGTGGCCGAAGCCGCCCGGGCGCTGGCCGCACGGCTGCGCCCGCACACCACGGTGATCCTCGAATCCCCCGCGTACCCGGGGACCACGGAGGAATTCCTCCGCCCGATCCTCGAATCGGGCTCGGGCCTGCGGGCCGGCCGTGACTTCCACCTCGCCTACTCCCCCGGCCGCCTCGACCCCGGCAACCGCACCCACGGCTACGCGGGCACCCCCAAGGTCATCGGCGGCCTCACCCCCGCCTGCACCGAATCGGCCGCCGCCTTCTACGGCCGCCTCACCGACAAGGTCGTCCGCGCGCGGGGCCCGCGCGAGGCCGAGACCGTGCACCTCCTGGAGACCAACTACCGGCACGTGAACATGGCCCTGGTCAATGAGATGGCCGTGCTCTGCCACGACCTGAGCATCGACCTGTGGGACGTCATCCGCTGCGCCGAGACCAAGCCCTTCGGCTTCCAGGCCTTCCGCCCAGGACCCGGCGTCGGTGGCCACGGCGTCCCCCTCGACGTGCCGAACCCCTCCCGCGGCGCCCGCCCCCTGCGCATGGTCGAACTGGCCCAGCAGGTCAACGACCGCATGCCCCAGTACGTCATCCAGCGCTCGGCGACCCTCCTCAACGAACACGGCAAGTCCGCCCGCGGCGCCCGCGTCCTGCTCCTCGGCGTCACCTACAAGCCCGACCTCGCCGACCAGCAGGGCGCGCCCGCGCAGGAGGTGGCCACCCGCCTCATGGAGCTCGGCGCGTCGGTCAGCTACCACGACCCCTACGTGCCCAACTGGAGCATCCTCGGCCGCCCCGTCCCGCGCGCGGACTCGCTCTACGAGGCCGCGGCCGACGCCGACCTCACGATCCTGCTCCAGCACCACCGCACGTACGACCTGCAAGGCCTCGCGGTGAAGGCCCAGCTCCTGCTCGACACCAGGGGCGCGACCCCGGCGGGCGCGGCCCACCGCCTGTGACACGCACAGGAACGCGCAAGAAGGGCCCCGGTACGCATACCGGGGCCCTTCTTACAGAGGCAGGCGATCAGCCTTGCAGAGGCAGACGATCAGCGCTTGTGCTGCGAGTCCGCGACCGTCACCTCGACGCGCTGGAACTCCTTGAGCTCGCTGTAGCCCGTGGTGGCCATCGCACGGCGCAGCGCCCCGAAGAAGTTCATCGAGCCGTCCGGGATGTGCGAGGGGCCCGTGAGGATCTCCTCGGTCGTGCCGACCGTGCCGAGGTCCACCTTCTTGCCGCGCGGCACGTCCTCGTGGACGGCCTCCATGCCCCAGTGGTGGCCCTTGCCGGGCGCGTCCGTGGCGCGGGCCAGCGGGGAGCCCACCATCACGGAGTCGGCGCCGCACGCGATGGCCTTGGGCAGGTCGCCGGACCAGCCCACGCCGCCGTCGGCGATGACGTGGACGTACCGGCCGCCGGACTCGTCCATGTAGTCACGGCGGGCGGCGGCGACGTCGGCGACGGCGGTGGCCATCGGCACCTGGATGCCGAGGACGTTGCGCGTGGTGTGCGCGGCGCCGCCGCCGAAGCCGACCAGGACGCCCGCGGCGCCGGTGCGCATCAGGTGCAGGGCCGCGGTGTACGTGGCGCAGCCGCCGACGATGACCGGGACGTCGAGCTCGTAGATGAACTGCTTCAGGTTCAGCGGCTCGGCGGCTCCGGAGACGTGCTCGGCGGAGACGGTGGTGCCGCGGATCACGAAGATGTCGACGCCCGCGTCCACGACGGCCTTGGAGAACTCGGCGGTGCGCTGCGGCGAGAGCGCGGCGGCGGTGACCACGCCCGCGTCGCGCACCTCCTTGATGCGCTGCCCGATCAGGTCGGCCTTGATCGGGGCCGCGTAGATCTCCTGGAGGCGGCGGGTCGCGGTCTCCGCGTCCAGCTCGGCGATCTCGTCGAGCAGCGGCTGCGGGTCCTCGTACCGCGTCCAGAGGCCTTCGAGGTTCAGGACGCCGAGGCCGCCCAGCTCACCGATGCGGATGGCGGTCTGCGGGGAGACCACCGAGTCCATGGGAGCGGCCAGGAAGGGCAGCTCGAAGCGGTAGGCATCGATCTGCCACGCGATCGAGACCTCCTTCGGGTCGCGGGTGCGCCGGCTCGGTACGACGGCGATGTCGTCGAAGGCGTACGCGCGGCGGCCGCGCTTGCCGCGCCCGATCTCGATCTCAGTCACGTTGTGGGGCCTTTCCCTCTTGGTCTGCCTGTCCAGTATCCCCGACACACACGGAAGGGGCGGCCCCGGTCGTCCGGGGCCGCCCCTGCACGCACGCGTGCGGGTGCCGGCGGCTACTTGCGGCTGTAGTTCGGTGCCTCGACCGTCATCTGGATGTCGTGCGGGTGGCTCTCCTTGAGGCCCGCGGACGTGATGCGGACGAAGCGGCCCTTGCGCTCCATCTCCGCCACGCTCGCCGCGCCCACGTAGCCCATGGTCTGGCGCAGGCCGCCGACGAGCTGGTGCAGGACGTTGGCCAGCGGGCCGCGGTAGGGCACCTGGCCCTCGATGCCCTCCGGCACGAGCTTGTCGTCGGAGGAGACCTCCGCCTGGAAGTACCGGTCCTTGGAGTACGAGCGGCCCTGGCCGCGCGACTGCATGGCGCCGAGCGAACCCATGCCGCGGTACGACTTGAACTGCTTGCCGTTGATGAACATCAGCTCACCCGGCGACTCCTCGCAGCCCGCGAGCAGCGAACCGAGCATCACGGTGTCGGCGCCTGCGGCGAGCGCCTTGCCGATGTCGCCGGAGTACTGCAGACCGCCGTCGCCGATGACCGGGACACCGGCCGCGCGGGCCGCGACGCCCGCTTCGTAGATCGCGGTGACCTGCGGGACGCCGATACCGGCGACCACGCGCGTGGTGCAGATCGAGCCCGGGCCCACGCCGACCTTGACGCCGTCGACACCGGCGTCGATGAGCGCCTGCGCGCCGTCACGCGTCGCGACGTTGCCGCCGATGACGTCGACGCCGACGCTCGACTTGATCTTCGACATCCAGCTCAGGGCGTTGCTGTTGTGGCCGTGCGAGGTGTCGACGATGAGGAAGTCGACCCCGGCCCCGGCCAGCGCCTGCGCGCGCTCCAGCGCTTCGGGGCTCGCGCCCACGGCGGCACCGACGAGCAGCCGGCCCTCGGCGTCCTTCGCGGCGTTCGGGTACTGCTCGGCCTTCTTGAAGTCCTTGACGGTGATGAGGCCCTTGAGCACACCGGCGTCGTCGACCAGCGGGAGCTTCTCGATCTTGTGGCGGCGCAGCAGCTCCATGGCGTCGACGCCGCTGATGCCGACCTTGCCGGTCACGAGCGGCATCGGCGTCATGACCTCGCGGACCTGACGGCTGCGGTCGTTCTCGAAGGCCATGTCGCGGTTGGTGACGATGCCGAGCAGCTTGCCCGCCGCGTCGGTCACCGGCACACCGCTGATGCGGAACTTGGCGCACAGCGCGTCGGCCTCGGCGAGGGTCGCGTCGGGGTGCACGGTGATCGGGTCGGTGACCATGCCGGACTCGGAGCGCTTCACGAGGTCGACCTGGTTGACCTGGTCCGCGATGGACAGGTTGCGGTGCAGCACGCCGACGCCGCCCTGGCGGGCCATGGCGATCGCCATCCGGGCCTCGGTGACCTTGTCCATCGCCGCGGAGAGCAGCGGGATGTTCACCCGTACGTTCCTGGAGATGCGGGACGAGGTGTCGACCGCGTTCGGCAGCACTTCCGACGCGCCCGGCAGCAGCAGCACGTCGTCGTAGGTCAGCCCGAGTGTCGCGAACTTCTCGGGCACTCCGTCGACGTTTGCAGTCATGACACCTTCCCCAAATGGCCTTGATCGGTGCGGATGTCCATGCTAACGGCCGTGAAGGGTGTCTCATTCCACGAGCAAGATCATCGGACAGCTTTGTACGTTCACACGTACGCCGACGGCGGACTCCCCGCCGTCGTGCCACGCGCATGCCACGCGCGCGGGGCGCTACTGCTCGGCGAGCGCCCTCAGGCGGCTCAGTGCCCGGTGCTGCGCCACCCGCACGGCGCCCGGCGACATCCCCAGCATCTGCCCCGTCTCCTCGGCCGTCAGCCCGACGGCGATGCGCAGGAGCAACAGCTCGCGCTGGTTGTCCGGGAGGTTGGCGAGGAGCTTCTTGGCCCACTCGGCGTCGCTGCTGAGCAGCGCGCGCTCCTCGGGACCGAGTGAGTCGTCGGGCCGCTCGGGCATCTCGTCGGAGGGCACGGCGGTGGAACCGGGGTGCCGCATCGCCGCCCGCTGCAGATCGGCCACCTTGTGGGCCGCGATCGCGAAGACGAAGGCCTCGAAGGGGCGGCCGGTGTCCTTGTAGCGCGGCAGCGCGAGGAGGACGGCGACGCAGACCTCCTGCGCCAGGTCCTCCACGAAGTGCCGTGCGTCACCCGGCAGCCGGGAGAGACGGGTGCGGCAGTAGCGCAGCGCCAGGGGGTGCACGTGTGCGAGAAGGTCGTGCGTGGCCTGTTCGTCGCCCTCGACCGCGCGAAGGACGAGGGCACCGATCACCGTCGTCTTGTCATCGCGCATCGGTCCATGGTGCCTTGACGGCGAAGAATCCGTGGCACCGCGTCCGTAGTTGTGCACTGAAGCGTTATGAGCAGGTGCGCCGGAACTCATCTCCTGCGCCCTCCCCTCCCGCTCGATCGACTCGTCCCCGAGGAACTCCACACCTCAAGGATGCGGCATCGGCGACGAAACAAGCAGCGGCGGGCATCCGACGCCCCGCCCACCGCGTGGCGGGCGGGGAACGCGGGGCCCCCGCGGCAGCACACTCAGCGGACCAGACCCCAGCGGAAACCGAGCGCCACCGCGTGTGCCCGGTCCGAGGCGCCGAGCTTCTTGAAGAGGCGCCTGGCGTGCGTCTTGACGGTGTCCTCGGAGAGGAAGAGCTCGCGCCCGATCTCCGCGTTAGACCGGCCGTGGCTCATGCCCTCGAGGACCTGGATCTCACGCGCGGTGAGGGTGGGCGCGGCGCCCATCTCGGCCGAGCGCAGTCTGCGCGGGGCGAGCCGCCACGTCGGGTCGGCGAGCGCCTGGGTGACGGTCGCGCGCAGCTCGGCGCGCGAGGCGTCCTTGTGCAGATAGCCGCGGGCCCCGGCGGCGACCGCGAGGGCGACCCCGTCCAGATCCTCGGCGACGGTGAGCATGATGATGCGCGCACCGGGGTCGGCGGACAGCAGCCGCCGGACGGTCTCGACGCCGCCGAGGCCGGGCATGCGTACGTCCATCAGAATCAGGTCCGAGCGGTCGGCGCCCCAACGGCGGAGCACTTCCTCGCCGTTGGCCGCCGTCGTCACGCGCTCGACACCGGGCACGGTCGCGACCGCGCGGCGGAGCGCCTCTCGGGCAAGCGGGGAGTCGTCGCAGACGAGGACCGATGTCATGAGTGTCCTCCGCGGCTCTCACAGCTGCTGCGCGTCACCTTGAGCCTCCAGGCTGGTACATATTCGTCACCTGTGCGGTTGACGCTCTCGGACACCTGCCCGAGCGCTTGTTCTTTCAACCGCCTCGCACTCTCAACGACGGTCACCCGAAAGAGTTACGGGGCAGTCAGCCACCTTCGGCACTCTACGTGAGGGCGCGGACACAGCGGAGAGCGCGCGGAAGACCCTCAACCTTTCATCACAAGCTATGCCCCATTTAGCGGCTTTTCTTCCCTTTTCCTGGTGTCTATGGCTAGATTCGCAATGAGTCATATTTTCATCTCCTTAGACAGTAGATGTACGGTCATGGGCACCGTATCCGCGTCAGAACGGCACCAAGGGGACCAGCAATGGCAGATTTCTCCCGCCTTCCCGGACCGAACGCAGATCTGTGGGACTGGCAGCTACTCGCGGCCTGCCGAGGGGTCGACAGCTCGCTCTTCTTCCATCCGGAGGGCGAACGGGGAGCGGCGCGCAGCGCGCGTGAGAACTCCGCCAAGGAGGTCTGCATGCGGTGCCCGGTACGCGCCGAGTGCGCGGCTCACGCGCTGGCGGTGCGCGAGCCGTACGGCGTGTGGGGCGGCCTCACCGAGGACGAGCGGGAAGAGCTCATGGGGCGGGCGCGCAACCGGCTGGTCACGGCGTCCGCGCCGGCGCCGGTGGGCAGAGCTGTGTCGCACAGCTGAAGGAACTGAAGGAGCTGAAGGAACTGAAGGAACGTTTCTTCGAACAGGCTCTCCGGCGGGCGGGCCGCGGAACAACCTCGGGCGGCTTCCGCCCTACTGGCGGGCGGCAGCCCGCGCGAGATGGTCCAGCGTGGCGGCGACGGCCGGCACCTGCGCCAGATCCGGCAGCGTGAGCGCGACGATCTCCCGCTGCACGGCGGGCTCCACCGTCACGGTGCGTGCACCCTTGGGGCGCACCGACTCGATCGCGAGTTCGGGCAGCACCGCCACTCCGAGACCGGCGCCCACCAGGCCGATCACCGCGGGATAGTCGTCGGTCGCGAAATCGATCCGGGGCACGAAGCCCGCGCTCTCGCAGACCTCCACCAGTTGCCTGCGGCAGCGGGGGCAGCCCGCGATCCACGACTCCTCGGCGAACTCGCCGATGGTGACCGAGTCCGCCTCGGCGAGCCGGTGCCCCTCGGGCACGAGACCGACGAGCCGGTCCGCGAGCAGCGGACGCACGATGAGGTCGCCCCACTCCTCGGCGGCCGTCGCCCCTTCGTACCGGAACGCCAGGGCCACGTCGCAGTCGCCCTCGCGCAGCATCTCCACCGAGCGCGGCGGCTCGGCCTCCACGAGGGAGACGCGCGTGCCGGGGTGGGCCGCGCGCAGGGCGGCGAGGGCGCAGGGGACGAGGGTGGAACTGCCGCTGGGGAAGGAGACGAGCCGGACCCGGCCGGCGCGCAGGCCGGCGATCGCGGCGACCTCCTCCTCGGCGGCGGTGAGCCCGGCGAGGATGCCCGAGGCGTGCCTGACCAGGGCCTCACCGGCCTGGGTCAGGCGCATCTCACGGCCGGTGCGGATCAGCAGCGGCGTGCCGGTCGAGGATTCGAGTGCCTTCATCTGCTGGCTGACGGCGGGCTGGGTGCAGCCGAGCTCGCGGGCCGCGGCCGAGAAGGAGCCGGTGGCGGCCACGGCGCGCAGGACACGGAGGTGACGGGCCTCGATCATGGCGACGAGCATAAGCGACGCTTGGACACATCACGAAATATTGCCGCGCGGCTTTGAGGGTGACTCGCCTAGCCTTCTCGCATGGAGCTTCTTTCGGTGAACGCCGGCCGTCGCACGGCCGTCGAGTACGCCGCTTCCCCCTCGGGCACCACCGGCATCGACAAGCGGCCGGTGCGCGGCCCCGTCCTCGTGAGCGCGCCCGGCGCGAAGGGGGTCGGCGGGAGCGGCGTGACCGGTGACGAGATCAGCAATCTGCGCCACCACGGCGGGAACGACCAGGCGGTGTACGCGTACGCCCGCGAGGACCTCGACGCGTGGGAGCGGATACTCGGACGGCCCCTGCCCCACGGCTCGTTCGGCGAGAACCTCACGACGTCCGGCGTCGACGTGAACGGCGCGCGGATCGGGGAGCGCTGGCGGATCGGCGCCGATCTGGTGCTCGAAGTGACGAGCGGGCGCATTCCGTGCCGTACGTTCCAGGGTCACCTCGGCGAGTCGGGGTGGATGAAGCGGTTCACCGGGGAGGGTGCTCCCGGCGCGTATCTGCGGGTGCTCGAACCGGGCACGATCCGGGCCGGCGACTCGGTCCGTATCGTGCACCGGCCGGAGCACGACGTCACCGTCGGCCTGCAGTTCCGGGCCGTCACCACGGAGCGGTCGCTGCTGCCGCGGCTGCTCGCGGCGGGCGACGCCCTGCACCCGGAGACCGCGGAACGCACCCGCACGTACCTGGCGCGGCACGGCGCCCCGACCGCGTGAGACGGATCGGTGAGCGTCCGCGCAACACGGCGGTCACGCGATCTCACTAGCCTTGGGCCATGACTACGGCTCTGATTACGGGATCAACCGCCGGTATCGGCGCCGCCTTCGCGCGGCGTCTCGCCGGTGACGGGCACAACCTCGTCCTGGTGGCTCGCGACACCAAGCGGCTGCGCGAGCAGGCGACCGAGCTGCACGACCGGCACGGCATCGAGGCGGAGGTGCTGACCGCGGACCTCTCCACGGACACGGGCATCGAGTCCGTCGCGAAGCGGCTCTCCGACCGCAGGGACGCGGTCGACCTGCTGATCAACAACGCGGGCTTCGGCAACAAGGGCCGGTACCTGGAAGTCCCGATGGCCGACGAGCTGACCATGCTCAAGGTGCACTGCGAGGCGGTGCTGCGGCTGACGTCGGCCGCGGCGGAGGCGATGCGGGAGCGCGGGCGCGGTGGCGTGGTGAACGTCGCGTCGGTGGCGGCGTTCGTGCCGCGCGGCACGTACGGGGCGTCGAAGGCGTGGGTCGTGCAGTTCACCCAGGGCGCGGCGAAGGACCTGGCCGGCTCCGGGGTGCGGCTGATGGCGCTGTGCCCCGGCTTCGTACGGACCGAGTTCCACGAGCGCGCCGGGATGGGCACGTCCAACATCCCCGGCTGGATGTGGCTCGACGCGGACAAGCTGGTCGCGACGGCGCTCACCGACCTGGCGCGGGGCAAGACGCTCTCCGTCCCGGACCCGCGGTACAAGGCGCTGATGGGCGTGGTGAAGGTGACGCCGCGGAACCTGCTCGGCGGCGTGACGTCCCGGACGGGCCGCAAGTACGGGCCGCAGTAGGGCTGCGGGGCCCTACGGGTGCGGGGTGTGTCTGCCGGGTTGCGCTCCCTTGCCGGGTGCGGGTCGCCTTCGGCTGGCCGCGCGGTTTCCCGCGCCCCTGGAGGGGCGCAGCCCCATCAAGGGGCGCGGGGAACTGCGCGAGGACGGACCACGGTCCGCGGACGGCAACGCCACAGGCACCCGGCAGACGCCGGCAGACGCATCCCCGAAAAGGCCTGAGGCCCGGCTCCCAGTACAGGGAGCCGGGCCTCGGGCAACTCAGGTCAGTGCGAGTGACCGTGGCCGTGGCCGTGACCGGCCTCCGCCTCTTCCTCCGCCGGCTTCTCGACGACCAGGGTCTCGGTCGTCAGGAGCAGGGAGGCGATGGACGCGGCGTTCTCCAGCGCGGAGCGGGTGACCTTGACCGGGTCGATGACGCCGGCCTTGACCAGGTCGCCGTACTCGCCGGTCGCGGCGTTGAAGCCGAAGCCCTTCTCCAGCTCGGCCACCTTGGAGGTGATCACGTAGCCCTCGAGGCCGGCGTTCTCGGCGATCCAGCGCAGCGGCTCGACGGCGGCGCGGCGGACGACGGCGACACCGGTGGCCTCGTCGCCCTCCTTGCCGAGGTTGCCATCGAGGACCTTGACGGCGTGCACCAGAGCGGAGCCACCACCGGAGACGATGCCCTCCTCGACCGCGGCGCGGGTCGCGGAGATGGCGTCCTCCAGACGGTGCTTCTTCTCCTTCAGCTCCACCTCGGTGGCGGCGCCGACCTTGATGACGCACACGCCGCCGGCCAGCTTCGCGAGGCGCTCCTGGAGCTTCTCGCGGTCCCAGTCGGAGTCCGTGGCCTCGATCTCGGCCTTGATCTGGGCGACGCGGGCGTCGGCGTCGGCCTTGTTGCCGCCGCCGTCGACGATCGTGGTGTCGTCCTTGGTGATGGTGACGCGGCGGGCGGTGCCGAGCACGTCGAGGCCGACCTGGTCGAGCTTGAGGCCGACCTCTTCGGCGATGACGGTGGCGCCGGTGAGGGTGGCCATGTCGCCGAGCATCGCCTTGCGGCGGTCGCCGAAGCCGGGAGCCTTCACCGCGACGGCGTTGAAGGTGCCGCGGATCTTGTTCACGACCAGGGTCGACAGGGCCTCGCCCTCGACGTCCTCGGCGATGATCAGGAGCGGCTTCGAGGAGTTGGCCTGGATGACCTTCTCGAGCAGCGGCAGCATGTCCTGGATCGACGAGATCTTGCCCTGGTGGATCAGGATGTACGGGTCGTCGAGGACGGCCTCCATACGCTCCTGGTCGGACACCATGTACGGCGACAGGTAGCCCTTGTCGAAGGCCATGCCCTCGGTGAAGTCGAGCTCCAGGCCGAAGGTGTTGGACTCCTCGACGGTGATGACACCGTCCTTGCCGACCTTGTCCATCGCCTCGGCGATGAGCTCGCCGACCTGCGGGTCCTGGGCGGACAGACCGGCGACGGCCGCGATGTCGGCCTTGTCGTCGATCGGGCGTGCGGTGGCGAGGAGCTCCTCGGAGACGGCCTTGACGGCGGCGTCGATGCCCTTCTTCAGGGCGGCCGGGGAGGCGCCGGCGGCGACGTTGCGCAGGCCTTCCTTGACCAGGGCCTGGGCGAGCACGGTGGCGGTGGTGGTGCCGTCACCCGCGATGTCGTTGGTCTTGGTCGCCACCTCCTTCACCAGCTGGGCGCCGAGGTTCTCGTACGGGTCGTCGAGCTCGACCTCACGGGCGATGGTGACGCCGTCGTTGGTGATGGTCGGCGCGCCGAACTTCTTGTCGATGACGACGTTGCGGCCGCGGGGGCCGATCGTCACCTTGACCGTGTCGGCAAGCTTGTTGACGCCGCGCTCAAGGGCGCGACGGGCGTCCTCGTCGAACTTCAGGATCTTCGCCATGGGAGCGATTCAGCCCTCTCGAAAACTCGGGTGAACGAACTGCGCCCCTCGCCGCCCGGCAAAGAGCGGGGTGACCAGGGGCGCAACTCAAAAGCAAAATCTGCTGGTGAAGCAGGTGCAGCAGGTGAAGCGGTGAACTACTTCTCGACGATCGCGAGCACGTCGCGAGCCGAGAGGACGAGGTACTCGTCGCCGTTGTACTTCACCTCGGTGCCGCCGTACTTGCTGTACAGAACGACGTCGCCGACCTGCACGTCGAGCGGAAGGCGCTCGCCGTTCTCGAAGCGGCCCGGGCCCACGGCGAGGACAGCACCCTCCTGGGGCTTCTCCTTCGCGGTGTCCGGAATGACCAGGCCGGAGGCCGTGGTCTGCTCGGCGTCGAGCGGCTGGACCACAATGCGGTCCTCGAGCGGCTTGATGGCAACCTTGGAGCTGGCGGTCGTCACGATCCGGTCTCCCCCTTCGGAGATCTCACGGGGTTAAGAGTCTGAGTGTGGCGACCAGGTGGATCCGTCGTCGCGGGTGCCGGACCTGCCCGTCGCTGTTGGCACTCTCCAATGGGGAGTGCCAGAAGTGAGACTAGGACGGGGATTAGCACTCGGTCAAGCGGAGTGCCAATCGGCTGCGTCGGGCTTCAGTCGATGTTGGTGCCCCTGGGCGGGGCGGGCGGCGATTTTTCCCTGTCGGGGCAACGGTTCTCGGGGGCTTTGGGTTCCCCTCCCGCGACTTGTGGGCGCCCTGATTCACGTTGCTCGGCACCGGGGGCTGTGCCCACCCGTTCCGCCCAGCGGAACGCCTGCCCACAGCGGGGGGCGCCAGGGGTCGCCGTGGGGCGGGGGGCGCCAGGGGCCACTGTGGAGTGGAGGGTGCCGGGCGGGGTGGTGCGGTGGTGCGGGGGGATCTTCTGGGTTGCCTTTCTGCCCAGGCGTTCGATTGGATCCACTGATTCCGCGCAGCCCGCCAGCAGTGCGGGCGCGAGCACTCCGCACAGCAGGGCCCCGGCGAGGAGGCGGCGGCGCGCTCGCGCCCGGGGGCTCACAGGTAGTCCTCCAGCCTGGCCACCGCGTAGCCCCTGTCCGTGACGGTCTTCATGACCCGGCGGACCATGTCGGGCATGGTGCCCTCCCAGTCCTTACGCCCCCGGAAATGCGTGAGGATGATGTCGCCGGGGTGCAGGTCCTTGTCCCACTCGCGCCACTCCATGTGATCGGCGAAGCCCTCCGACGCCCACAGCGGCACCGCCTTGACGCCGCAGGACTTGGCGGCGCGCAGGGTGTCCTCGTTGTAGTTGCCGTAGGGCGGGCGGAAGAGCTCGGGGCGCTTGCCGTAGTGCTGCATGATGACGTCCTGCATGCCACAGATCTCGTGGCGCTGCTGCTCGTACGAGAGTCCGGGCAGGTAGCGGTGGTTGAGGGTGTGGTTGTTCAGGGTGACGCCGCGGTCCTGCATCTTCTTGAAGTAGCCGTAGTCCTTCTTGACGAGGTAGTCGCTGAGGAACGCGGTGTACGGAAGGTGCAGCTCGCCCATCATCCGCAGCAGCGCCGGGTCCTTCTCGGCGCCGTCGTCGATGGTCAGGAAGACGACCTTCTCCTTGGTGGGGACCGTCGTGAAGACCGGCGGCAGGCTCGACTGGCCCTTGACCTCGAAGCCCTTGCGGGTCGTGATGCGGGGCTTGGTCCTGGGCGGCGGGGGCGCGGCGAGCGGAGGCTTCGCAAGGCCCCAGCGCTTGGCCGCCGCGACCCGGGCGATCTGGACGGCGGCGAGTTTGCGGGCGTAGGAGTCGAGGGCGCGGGCGGGCGGGGCGTCGAGCGGCTGCTGGCCGGGTGCGGGCTCCACGCCGTCGCCCGCGGACGCGCAGCCCGACGCGATCGCCGAGGCGGTCAGGACGGCCACCGCGGCGCGCACCCGGTTCTTCCGTCTTCTGGCGTATTTTTCTTTTTGTCTTACCAGTTGCATGGCGCCGGATCCTCGCAGCTCAAGGTCGTGTCGGGGCTCCGACACCGCCACCGGCCGCGCACCATCCACCGACTGGCCCACAATGGGGCGGGTGAACGACCCGAACACGCCGAGCGGCCACGCGACCGACCTCGACGACCCCCTCGCCGCCTTCGCCGCCCTCCGCACCGAGGAGGGCCGGGCCCTGCTCGACGAGGTGCGGGACGTCGAGCCCGCGCAGGAGCTCGCCGTGGCGACGCGGCTGCGCCGCGAGCACCCCGCCGCCCTGGTCTCCGCGGCGCTGGCCCAGGCCCGGCTGCGGCAGCGGGCCGCGGCGAAGTTCGGCGCCGGGGACGCGGCCCGGATGTTCTTCACGCCGAACGGCGTCGAGCAGTCGACCCGCTCCTCCGTCGCCACGTACCGCGCCGAGCGCTTCAAGGCCCTCGGCGTGCGTTCGCTCGCCGACCTGTGCTGCGGCATCGGCGGCGACGCCCTCGCTCTCGCGCGGGCCGGCATCTCCGTCCTCGCCGTCGACCGCGCTCCGCTGACCTGCGCGGTCGCCCGCGCCAACGCGGAGGCCCTGGGGCTCGACGGGCTGATCGAGGTCCGCGAGGCCGATGTCACCGAGGTGGACACCTCGGCGTACGACGCGGTGTTCGTGGACCCGGCGCGGCGCTCCTCGGGGCGCGGCCGCATCTTCGACCCCGAGGCCTATTCACCGCCCCTGTCCTGGGCCGTCGGAGCGGCACTCAGGGCGCCGCGCGCCGCGCTGAAGATCGCCCCCGGCATCCCGCACGAGGCGGTCCCCGCCGAGGCCGCGGCCGAGTGGATCTCGGACGGCGGCGACGTGAAGGAGGCCGTGCTGTGGTTCGGCACGAAGGCCCCCTCCTCGCACCGCGCGACGCTCCTGCCCGGCGGCGCCTCCCTGTGGTCCTCGCTGGCGACGATGCTGCCCGACCCCGGCGTACGACCCGTCGGGCGCTACCTCTACGAGCCGGACGGCGCCGTCATCCGCGCGCACCTGGTCGCCGAGGTGGCCGCCCGGGTCGACGGCGGCCTGATCGACGAGACCATCGCGTACGTCACCTCCGACACCCTGCACGAGACCCCGTACGCCACCGCCTACGAGATCACCGACCAACTCCCCTTCAGCGTGAAGAAGTTGAAGGCGGTGCTGCGGGAGCGCGGGGTCGGCATCCTCACCGTGAAGAAGCGCGGCTCCGCCGTCGAGCCGGAGGAGCTGCGGCGCAAGGTGAAGCCGCAGGGGAAGAACGCCGCGACCGTCTTCCTGACCCGGGTGGCGGGCGCGCCGACGATGCTGATCGGGCACCCCGCTCCGGGCGTGCGGCCCTGACAGGGCCGGCTCAGAGCCGGCAGGAAGCCGCCCGCGCGAGGAGCAGCTCCCGTTCCCGCTCGTTGCGCGCAAGCGACGCCGCCCGCTCGAACTCCGCGCAGGCCTCGGCCGGCCTGCCGAGCCGCTCCAGGAGGTCGCCGCGGACGCTGGGTAGCAAGTGGTAGTCCTTCAGCGCCGGTTCGGCGGTGAGCGCGTCGACGAGCGAGAGGCCCGGCTCGGGCCCCTGCGCCATCGAGACCGCGACCGCGCGGTTCAGCTCGACGACCGGGGAGGGGGTGCGGGCGGCGAGCAGGCCGTAGAGCACGGCGATCTGCTGCCAGTCGGTCTCCGCGTACGTGTGCGCCTGGGCGTGGCAGGCGGCGATCGCGGCCTGGAGGGCGTACGGGCCGAGCGCCCGGGAGGAGTCCGCCGCGTCGTGGGCCCGTGCCAGGGCCGCGTAACCGCGCCGGATCAGCATCCGGTTCCAGCGGGCCCTGTTCTGGTCCTTCAGCAGCACCGCCTCGCCGGAGGGGCCCGTGCGTGCCGCGGAGCGCGACGCCTGCAGCTCCAGGAGCGCGGCGAGGCCGTGCACTTCGGACTCCTTCGGCATGAGGCCCGTGAGCACCCGTGCCAGGCGCAGGGCGTCCTCGCACAGCGCCGGGCGCAGCCAGTCGTCGCCCGCTGTGGCCGCGTACCCCTCGTTGAAGATGAGGTAGATGACTTCGAGGACCGAGTGGAGGCGGGTCGCGCGCTCCGGGCCGCTCGGGACCTCGAAGGCGATGTCCTTGGTGGCGAGGATGCGCTTGGCCCGCACGATGCGCTGTGCGACGGCCGATTCGGCGGCGAGCACGGCGCGGGCGACCTCCCCGGTGGTCAGGCCGCCGAGCAGCCGGAGCGTGAGCGCCACCCGGGCCTCGGCGGAGAGCAGCGGGTGACAGGCGGTGAAGATGAGGCGGAGCAGGTCGTCGTCGATGTCGTCGGGGTCGTCGATGTCGTCGGGGGCGGCGGGCTCGGCCACCCGCGCCTGGGTGGTCTCCAGGTCGCGGCCGACCTCCGCCAGCTTCGCTGCGTAGCGCTCGCGGCGGCGTACGAGATCGATGGCGCGGTGTTTGGCGGTGGCCATGAGCCAGGCGCCCGGGTTGTCGGGGACGCCCTGCTCGGGCCACTGTTCGAGGGCGGCCACGAGGGCGTCCTGCGCCAGTTCCTCGGCGATGCCGACGTCTCGTACGATCCGCGTGACACCGGCGATGATGCGCGGCGACTCCATGCGGAAGACGGTCTCGACGGTGTGGCGGGGCTGCCGCTCCGGCGATGTGCGGCGGGGGTGCTCCGGCGGATGGCTCACGGCCACCCATCAGAACACCCCCGCGCACCCCCCGCAAAGGCTGGGACCCGCCGACCTGGACCGGTCGGATCCGAACGAAATCCGAACGACAGACGCTGGCCAGGACGCAACGGGCGGACTAGCCCTCCTCGATCTCCCTGACCTCCGCCGTGACCGTCCAGTAGTCCTCGTGGGTCTTCAGGAAGCGCTTGGTCCACTCGACCGCCTCGGCCATGTCCTTGGCCTGACAGATCGAGTAGCCGCCGACGACCTCCTTGGTCTCGGTGAACGGCCCGTCGGTGACGGACAGCTCGCCCTTGTCCCAGGTCACCCGGGAACCCTCCGAGGTCGGCCGCAGGCCCGCGGTGTCGAGCAGCACCCCGGCCTTCGTGATCTCTTCGAGCAGCGCGCCCATGCGCTCCTGCAGCTCGGGGCTCGGGCCGCCCTCGGGGGCGTTGTTCTCGTCGATACGGATCATCGTCAGGTAGCGCGGCATCGCGGTCTCCCATCGGGTGGTGGCGGGGCTTCTCCTCGCCTCTCACCCCTGCGTCGAACGGGAGACGCCCGTTTCGACATCGTCGCCGAGATTTCTCGAAGTTTCTTCTCCGCGCAGGTCACAGGCGGGTGCTTCCGGTGCTCCGAGGGGCTGTGCCAGGCTCGTCCGCATGCCCTTCGACCACAACGACCACTACCATCGCCTCCTGTTACGGAGCCTGCCGCCGCACGGCCGCACCGCTCTCGACGTCGGCTGCGGCACCGGTCGCTTCGCCCGCCGTCTCGCGGCGCGCGGTTACGAGGTCGACGGCGTCGATCCCTCGGCCGCGGTGGTCGCGGAGGCCGAGGCCCTCGGTGGAGGGCCCCGCTACCGTCGGGCGGACGTGACCGGGGAGGAGCTTCCCGGGGGCCACTACGACGTCATCACCTGCCTGGCGAGCCTGCACCACATGCCGTTCACCACCCTCACGCGCCTGCGCGACGCCCTCGCGCCGGGCGGCGCCCTGCTCGTCCTCGGCTGTTACGCCGGGATGACGCGGTGGGACGTCGTGGCGTCGCCCGCCAACGCGGTGGCACGGGCGACGGTGTACGCGACGGAGCGCCTGCGCGGCACGTACACGCCCTCGCTCAAGCCCCCCGTGCGCCCGCCGGACATGCGGCTCCCGCAGATCCGCGCCGAGACGGCCCGTCTCCTGCCCGAGGCCCGCGTACGCCAACTGCTCTTCTGGCGCTACCTGCTGACCTACCGCAAGCCCGCCGCGGCCTGACCGCGCCTGCGGCTAACCGCCCTCGACCGACTCGAACCGCCACCGGTGCACCGCCCGCGTGACCAGCTC
This sequence comes from Streptomyces sp. NPDC058284, assembly GCF_042881135.1. Classification (NCBI taxonomy): domain Bacteria; kingdom Bacillati; phylum Actinomycetota; class Actinomycetes; order Kitasatosporales; family Streptomycetaceae; genus Streptomyces; species Streptomyces sp. NPDC058284. The sequence goes on along the minus strand of NZ_JBHVYE010000038.1, from coordinate 8,607 downwards.
CGCCGGGGGCTCGGGCAGCTCGGGCAGCGCGTCGTCGAGAGCCGCGTCCCACCAGGTGATGACGAGCACCCGGTCCTGCGGCGCCCGGAAGGCCTCCCGGCGCAGCGGCCCGCGCCCGCCGTCGAACCGCTGCTCCCGCGCCCACGCGAGGAGTTCGGCCCCTTGCCCCTCGACGGCACGGGCCTCCCACATCAGCGCGACGGTCACGAGTACAGGTTCTCCTTGCTGACCTCGTGCACGTGGTCGTGGTCGTGGCTGTGGGTGTGCCCCGGCACGTGCGGCTCCGTCACCGGCAGCGAGGAGTCCGCCGACAGGTCCCATGACGAGGCAGACCGGTTGCGCGCCACCATCTCCGCGCCGAGGGCCGCGACCATCGCGCCGTTGTCCGTGCAGAGCTTGGGGCGCGGCACGCGCAGCCGGATGCCGGCCTTCTCGCACCGCTCCTGCGCGAGCGCCCGAAGGCGCGAGTTGGCGGCCACGCCTCCGCCGATCATGAGGTGGTCGACGCCCTCGTCCTTGCAGGCGCGCACGGCCTTGCGGGTCAGTACGTCGACGACCGCCTCCTGGAAGGACGCCGAGACGTCCCGCACCGGCACCTCCTCGCCCGCGGCCCGCTTCGCCTCGATCCAGCGGGCGACGGACGTCTTGAGCCCGGAGAAGGAGAAGTCGTACGGGGCGTCGCGCGGGCCGGTGAGCCCGCGCGGGAAGGCGATGGCCGTCGGGTCGCCCTCGCGCGCGTACCGGTCGATGACGGGGCCGCCCGGGAAGCCGAGGTTCAGCACCCGCGCGATCTTGTCGAAGGCCTCGCCCGCCGCGTCGTCGATGGTCGCGCCGAGCGGGCGTACGTCCGAGGTGATGTCGGCGGAGAGCAGCAGCGAGGAGTGGCCGCCGGAGACCAGGAGCGCCATGGTCGGCTCGGGCAGCGGCCCGTGCTCCAGCTGGTCCACGCAGATGTGCGAGGCGAGGTGGTTCACGCCGTAGAGCGGCTTGCCGAGGGCGTACGCGTACGCCTTGGCGGCCGAGACGCCGACGAGGAGCGCGCCCGCGAGGCCCGGGCCCGCGGTGACCGCGATGCCGTCGAGGTCCTTCGCGCTGACGCCCGCTTCCTTCAGGGCGCGCTCGATGGTCGGCACCATCGCTTCGAGGTGGGCGCGGGAGGCGACCTCGGGGACCACGCCGCCGAAGCGGGCGTGCTCGTCGACGCTGGAGGCGATGGCGTCCGCGAGCAGCGTGGTGCCGCGGACGATGCCGACGCCGGTCTCGTCGCAGGAGGTCTCGATGCCGAGGACGAGGGGTTCGTCGCGCAGGTCAGCCATGAATCTCGGTTCCTTGTACGCCTGATACGGAAGTGGAGGGATCGGTGCGGCGCATGACCAGGGCGTCCACGTTGCCGGGCTGGTAGTAGCCGCGCCGGAAGCCGATGGGCTCGAAGCCGAAGCGCTCGTACAGCTTCTGCGCCCGGGTGTTGTCGACCCGCACCTCCAGCATCACCTCGGCGCACTCGAAAGCGGTCGCGGCCTGGAGCAGGTCGGTGAGGAGGCGGGCGCCGAGGCCCGTGCCCCAGTGGTCGCGGGCCACGGCGATGGTCTGGACGTCCGCCAGGTCCCCGGAGGCGGCGAGCCCCGCGTACCCGACGAGGCGGTCGCCGTCCATGGCCACCACGTAGCGGCGGGTGGCGAGGGGGCCGCGCGCGTGGGCGAGCTCGGACCAGAACATCCCGCGCGACCAGGTGTCGTCCGGGAAGAGCTCCTTCTCCAGGGCGAACACCGCGTCAATGTCCCACCAGCGCATCTCGCGCAGCACGGCGGCCTCGGTGGTCCGGATCACCTGGGTCACTTGGGGGTGACCACCTTGTAGTTCTTGGGCACCTGCGCGTCGGGGCGGCGCAGGTAGAGCGGCCTGGGCTCCAGGAGCTCCGCGCCGGCCGCGAGCCGCTCGGCGGCCAGGGAGGCGAGCGCGGCGGCCGAGACGTGCTCGGGCCCCCGGGCGTCGGGGAAGGTGTCGGGGTAGAGCAGCGCGCCGGCGCCGACCGCGGGGAGGCCCGCGACCTCGGCGGCGATGTCCCCGGGCCGGTCGACGGCCGCTTCACCCGTACGGGTGCGCGCGTCGTCGTACCGGGCCCAGTAGACCTCCTTGCGCCGGGCGTCGGTGGCCACCACGAAGGGGCCTTCCTCGATGCCGGACGCGTACGCGAGGCCGTCCAGCGTGCACACACCGTGCACGGGGACGCCGAGCGCGAGGCCGAACGTGTCGGCGGTCATCAGGCCGACGCGCAGGCCGGTGTAGGGGCCGGGGCCCACCCCGGCGACGATGCCGGTCACCGCGTCGAGCCCGAGGCCCGCGTCGGCGAGTACCCGGTCGACGGCCGGAAGCAGCAGTTCTCCGTGGCGCCGGGCGTCGACCTGGGTCGACTCCGCGATGACGGCGGAGCCGTCGTGGAGGGCGACGGTGACGGCGGGCGTTGCGGTATCCAGAGCGAGCAAGAGCACGCGAACAGCCTACGGCTCCCGGGCGCGGCGCACGGCCGGACCGGCATCAGAGCGGCGCCGCGCCGGCGGCGGACCGGCGCGGGGTGCGGTTGCCCCGGGTTGGGGCGCGGCTGCTGCTACCGTCAACACGGCAGCCGTACGCGGTACGAAAAGGTGGGTGGCGCAAGGTGTCCAGGAGCAGCTCGGGATTTGTGGCCGGGCTCACCGCCGCCGCACTCGCGGCGGTCGGCTTCCTCGCCTATCAGGCCTCGGCCAGCGCATCGGACCACCAGGCCAAGGACCCCGGCAAGCGCTCCCCCTCGGCCGCCGCGCCGCGCTCCCCCAAGGAGAAGGCGGACCCGAAGGCGGTGCCGGCGAACTCCGGGTCGGGGCAGCGCGTCGTGTACTCGGTGGGCGAGGACCGCGTCTGGCTGGTCGAGGAGTCCGGGAAGCTGCTGCTGACGTACGAGGTCACGCCGGGCACGGTCGACCCGCCGCCGGGCACCTACACCGTCACTTCCCGCAACGGCTCCGTCATGGGCACGGACGGCACGGCGGTCGAGCACGTCGTGCGGTTCACGGCCGTCGGGCCGACCTCGATCGGCTTCAGCGCGGCGGTCAACGGCGCTACGCCGAAGCCGGACCCGGCGAAGAAGACCGGCGGCATCCGCGAGTCGCGGGAGGACGGCAAGGCGATGTGGGAGTTCGCGACGCGCGACCGGAAGGTCGTCGTCATCCCCTGAGCGGCCTGTGACACAGGCCCTCAGAGCCTGTCCGCGCGCCGGGCGGGCCGCCGCTTCGCGGCAGGGGCCGCGTCCTCCGTGGCCGGGTGGCACGGCGGCGTGGAGACCGCCGTCGCCGCGGCGCAGGACGCCAGCAGATCGCTCATCGACAGCTGTGCGGGGCCCGGTGCGACCGACGGCCGCGGCAGCCGGTGCGACTGCGGCCTTACGTCGTGTTCTGAAGCCGACATGGATGCCTCCTGGGCTCCGGGGGCAGACATGGTTAGGTAGACCTAACCAGGATCTCCATCCATGTGACCACGCGCGACGCACACAGCGCAACATTTTGCCGACGACTTGTCGGAACGTTCGGGCGAACGTACGAGGGCGGCCCGCGGGAGCACGGGCCGCCGGGGCGTGGGCGGGGGCTCGAAGACGGGCTCTCAGGCCGCCAGCGACTCCAGGTCGGCGTCCGCCCACCGCTGCCCGAGCCCGGTGAGCGTCACCTCGCGCACCTCGTCCGTCGTGTCCCCGGTCGCCCGGTCGATGACGACGTGCAGCCGGTCGTCCGAGAGCTCCTCGACCTTGCCGTCGCCCCACTCCACGACGATCACCGATTCGGGGAGCGAGACGTCGAGGTCCAGGTCCTCCATCTCGTCGAGCCCGCCGCCCAGGCGGTACGCGTCGACGTGCACGAGGGCGGGCCCGGCGCCGAGCGGCGGGTGGACACGGGCGATGACGAAGGTCGGCGACGTGACGGCGCCGCGCACGCCGAGGCCCTCGCCGAGGCCGCGGGTCAGCGTCGTCTTGCCGGCGCCGAGCTCGCCGGTGAGCATGACGAGGTCGCCGGGGCGCAGGAGTTTGGCCAGGCGGCGGCCCAACTCGCCCATCTGGCGGGGGGAGTTGACCGTGAGGTTGAGTACGCCGGTGGGGGCCTGGTGGTGCGGTGCTTCCATACCGACCACGGTAGCGGCTGGCGGGGCCCGCCCGGTCCGTCCTCGCCTCGCCCGCGCCGCCTCAGCCGCCCGTGCCGCCCGCGCGGTCGGCCGTCCGTACGGCCCCCGCCCGCACGAGCAGGTCCGCGAGGCGGTCCATGACCACCTCCGGGTGCTCCAGCATGACCAGGTGCCCGGCGTCCGGGACCAGGACCAGTTCGGCGTCGGGCAGCCGCTGGGCGATCGCCTCGCTGTGCTCGCTCGGCGTGACCAGGTCCTTGTCACCGGCGAGCACGAGCACCGGCAGCTCGGCGAAGTGCTTCAGCGCCTCCGCCTTGTCGTGCTCGGCGAAGGCCGGGTAGAACTCCGCGACCACGTCGATCGGGGTCGCCTCGATCATCCGCTCCGCGAACCGCGCGATGGCCGGGTCCACGTCCTTCTGCGAGAACGAGTAGCGCTTGATGACGCCCGCGAAGAGGTCAGCGGTGGCCCGCCGCCCCTTCTCCACCAGCTCGGCCTGCGAACCGAGCGCCCGCAGCAGGCCGGGCAGCACCCGCCGGACCGCGTTCATCCCCGCCACGGGCAGCCCGAAGTTCACCTCTCCGAGCTGCCCCGATGACGTGCCGACCAGGGCGACGCCCACGACGCGCTCGCGGATCAGCTCGGGGAACTGGTCGGCGAGGGCCATCGTCGTCATGCCGCCCATGGAGTGCCCGACGAGGACGAGCGGCCCCTCGGGCGCGGCGGCGTCGATGACGGCCTTCAGATCGCGCCCGAGCTGGTCGATGGAGACCGGCGCCTTCCGCTCGAGCTGGTCGACGCCGCGCCCCGAGCGGGCGTGGCTGCGCTGGTCCCAGTAGACGGCGCGCACGACGCCGCGCAGTGCGGCGCGCTGGAAGTGCCAGGAGTCCTGGTTCAGGCAGTAGCCGTGGCTGAAGACGACGGTGAACGGCGCGGGGGCCCGGCGGCCGAAGAGGCGCCGCCGCCGCGAACTCTGGCCGCTGCCCTCCTCGACCTCCTCGACCTCGTAGGCGAGCTCCGTGCCGTCGTCCGCGTACGCCGTGCCGGGCATGCCGCGCAGCGAGCCGTACGGCCCCGACGCGTCGAGCGCGAGCCGCGCCTTCTTGCGCATGCCGCGGCCCACGGTCATCCGCTCTATGGCGACACCGGCGGCCGCGCCCGCGGCGATGACGCCTATCGCGGCGCCCGCCACCCCGGCCCGGCGCCAGTTCCCGGCCGCGGCGGCGACCTCCGTCACCGCTTCCGCCGCGGCAGCCCCCGTGCTGCTCTCGCTCACGTGCCGCTCCTCGTCAGTTCCTGGTCAGTCGTCGGACCGCTCGTTCGCATAGACGCGCGGTACGCGCGATCCGATGCGGGTGACGATCTCGTAGGCGATGGTGCCCGCGGCCTGCGCCCAGTCCTCGGCGGTCGGCTCGCCGCGGTCGCCGGGGCCGAACAGCACGGCCTCGGCGCCCACTTCGGGCTCGTCCCCGCCGAGGTCGACCACGAACTGGTCCATCGCGATCCGGCCCGCCGCCGTCCGCAGCTTGCCGCCGACGAGGACGGGACCGCTGCCGGAGGCGTGCCGCGGGACGCCGTCGCCGTATCCGGCGGGGATCAGGCCTAGGGTCGTCGCACCGGGGGTGACGTAGTGGTGGCCGTAGCTCACGCCGTGGCCGGCCGGGGCGTGCTTCACGTGGGCGAGCGAGGCGGAGAGCGTCATGACGGGGCGAAGGCCGAAGTCCTGCGGGGTGCCCACCTCGGGGCTCGGCGAGACGCCGTACATCGCGATGCCGGGCCGTACGAGATCGAAGTGCGTCTCGGGCAGCGTCAGGGTCCCCGGGGAATTGGCGATGTGCCGCACCTCGGGGCGTATCCCCCGGGCCTCGGCGTACGCGACCATCTCGCGGAAGACCGTCAGCTGGGCGGCGACCGAGGGGTGGCCCGGCTCGTCGGCGCAGGCGAAGTGCGACCAGAGACCGGTGACCCGGACCAGACCGTCGGCCTCGGCGCGCAGGGACTCGGCGACCAGCTCGGGCCAGTCGGCCGGCATGCAGCCGTTGCGCCCGAGGCCTGTGTCGGCCTTGAGCTGGATACGCGCGGTACGCCCCGCCGCGCGGGCGGCGGCGCTCACCTCGCGCAGCGCCCACAGCGCGCTCACCGACATGTCCAGGTCTGCCTCGACGCCCTCGCGCCAGGGGCCGCCCGGCGTCCACAGCCAGCACATGATCCGCCCGGGTACGCCCGCCGCGCGCACGGCCAGGGCCTCCTCCGGTGTGGCGGTGCCGATCCAGGTGGCGCCCGCCTGCCTTGCGGCCTTGGCGCAGGGCACCATTCCGTGTCCGTACGCGTCCGCCTTGACCACGGCCATGAACGCGGCGTCCGGCGCGTGGGCGCGCAGCGAGCGCACGTTGGCGCGGAGGGCGGCGAGATCGATCTCGGCGCGGACACGGAAAGGGGCTGTCTCGTTCATCGCGGACCAGTGTCTCAGAGCCCGCCACCGGGCCCGGCGCCCGCGTGTTCGAGCGCCCGTGCCCGGCTACCCGGGCCGCCGGACCTCCCGCCACACCGCGGGAATCGCGTCGGCGACGTCCTGCGCGCTCGTGGGGGCGCCGTCCGCCGCGCGTCGTCCGGCGAGCCCGTGCAGGTACGCGCCGACGGATCCCGCGTCCCGCGCCGTCAGCCCCGCCGCGAGCAGGGACCCCGCGAGCCCGGACAGCACGTCGCCGCTGCCCGCGGTGGCGAGCCAGGCGGTCCCGGTGGGGTTGACGCGTACGGGGCCCCGCGCCGACGCCACCAGTGTGGTGGACCCCTTCAACAGCGCCGTCGCCCCGTACCGCCCGGCGAGCTCCCGTACGGCGGAGAGCCGACCCGCCTCGACCTGCTCGCGGTCCGCGCCGAGCAGCGCGGCGGCCTCTCCTGCGTGGGGCGTGAGCAGCGTGGGCGCGCGCCGTGCCCGTACGGCCCGCTCCCCCGCGAGCCGCAGCCCGTCGGCGTCGATCAGGACCGGCACGTCGGCGTCGACCACGTCCCGCAGCCGCTCCTCGTCGTCCCCGATCCCGGGCCCCACGACCCAGGCCTGCACGCGGCCCGCCTTCGACGGGGGCCCGGCGGACACCAGGGTCTCGGGGAAGCGGGCGATGACGGCGTCGGCGGCGGGCCCCACGTACCGCACGGCGCCCGCGCCGCCGCGCAGGGCGCCCGCCACGGCGAGCACGGCGGCGCCCGGGTACCTGGCGGACCCGGCGACGACCCCCACGACCCCGCGCCGGTACTTGTCGCTCTCGCCGCCCGGCACCGGCAGCAACCGGGCCACGTCGGCGAATTGCAGGGCTTCCACCTGGCACTCGCCGTCCGGGAGTTCGAGCCCGATGTCGACCAGCCGCACGGTACCGGCGTACTCCCGGCCCGGATCGATCAGCAGCCCCGGCTTGTACGCCCCGAAGGTCACCGTCACATCGGCGCGCACCGCGTCGCCCGGCACCTCGCCCGTGTCGGCGTCGACGCCACTGGGCAGGTCCACGGCGACGACCGTCGCCTCCCGCGCGGCGGCGACGAGTCGCGCGGCGCGCTCCCGGAGCCCGCCCCGGCCGCCGATGCCGACGATCCCGTCGACGACGAGCCTGGCGCGGGCCACCACGCCCTCGGCCCGCTCCTCACCGGCGTCCACCACCGCACCGCCGGCGGCGCGCAGTGCGGCGAGCCCGCCGGGGTGCGTGCGCTCCGGGGCGAGGAGCACGGCGCTGACGCCCGCGCCCCTGCGGGCGAGCCGGGCCCCGGCGTACAGGGCGTCGCCGCCGTTGTCACCGCTGCCGACCAGCAGGGTGACCCGTGCCCCGTACACCCTGCCGAGCAGGCGCGCGCACTCGGCGGCCAGGCCTGCCGCCGCGCGCTGCATCAGCACGCCTTCTGGCCCCTGGGCCATCAGCGTGCGCTCGCTCTCCCTGACATCTTCCACGCTGTACGCAGTCCGCATGGCCCCAGTCTCCCTCCGGGACCAGGAACAGACCCGCCGCTCCGCGACGGATGGGGCGGGTGGGTGGGCTGCCCCCGTCTCCCCTCAGCGGCTACGAACAGGCCCGCCGCTCCGCGGCGGATGCATCCCACCCACCCACCCGTTTGCCCCGCACCGCACGGCGGAAGTAGGGGCGGGCGGGTGGGCGTCAGCCCCGCATCGCACAGCGGAACAGGGCGGGTGGGTGGGCGTCAGCCCCGCTGCGAGCAGCGGAGCAGGGCGGGTGGGTGGGCGTCGCCCCGCATCGCACAGCCGGAGTCGAGGCAGCGAGCCCCCCCACCGGCCCGCAGCCGAGAACGGCCCCCGGGGCAGGTGCACCACCACCGGGCCGCGGCCGCGACCAGGTGCACCCCCACCGGGCCGCAGCCGCCAAACCGGCCGGAGGGGACGTGGGGGTATGTGCGAACGGAGCACCGAGCATCCTGTAGCCCCATTGTCCGGGCAGCGTGACGCAGGGATAGCGAGTA